>NZ_JADEWU010000051.1:0-43224 GCF_015207485.1 Planktothrix mougeotii LEGE 06226 | reverse complement strand
CCTCTCCCCTTCTCCCCCTCCCCTACTCCCGGTTCCCTGTTCCCTCAAACTGAACATGACAGCCTTGCCCCTACCCAGACGCTCCGATCAATTTGCTGACTCGATTTCGGGTTCTGCAACACCAGAAACCACACCAGTTTTCACCCTGAAAGAACTGGTGGCGCGTTTGCATCGAGAACAGCAAAACGTGAACGAGTTGTTAAGTTCCTTGGGGTATGCCCTGCGTAGCTTCAACAACCTGAATCAATTTTTAGAGTTAACTCCCTTAGTAGCCAGTCGGGTAACGGATGCTGATGGCGGTGCCTTAGTTCTGTTTAAACCCAACGGACAAGTGCGGTTTCAACGGCTCCATTGTCAGGAAGGACGCCAGTGTCAAGATATTCGACAAGCAATTGAAACTGTGACCCGACAAATTTCATTGATGCCAAAAACCAGCCTGGGAGACTTGTCTGAATCGGCTTTACAAACCTATACAGCGAATTTAGATTATCAGGTGAGTCGCTACCTGGGCTCTGATGTGCAGCTATTTGGCACGCCGATTTTGGTTAATAATACGGAACGGGGACGGTTATATGTTTTTAGTCATGATGCCAATTATGTTTGGACACCGACCCGTCAAAAATTAATTCGATTAGTCGCGGATCAAACCGCCGTTGCGATCGCTAATGATGAGTTAGCAACATCCCTACGGGAAAAAGAACGCTTAGATCGAGAGTTAGAAATTGGGGCAGAAATTCAGTTACAATTACTACCTCGAAAATGCCCGACTATCCCCGGTTTAGATATTGCAGCCCAATGTCAAACGGCTAACCGAGTGGGTGGGGATTATTATGATTTTATCCCCTCTAATTTTGATAAACGGGGTGATCATCCCTCTATTCATCAGGATGAACGCTGGAGTATTGTGATTGGGGATGTCATGGGCAAAGGGGTTCCCGCAGGTTTAATTATGACCATGACACGGGGAATGTTGCGGGCAGAAGTGTTAAACCGTCATTCTCCGTCTCAAATTTTAGGACATTTGAATCAAGTCATGTATGCGGATTTAGAAAATTCTAACCGCTTTGTGACGTTATTTTATTCAGAATATGATCCGGCAACTCGAATGTTGTCCTATAGCAATGCTGCTCACCATCCCCCGTTATTATGGCAAGTAGCAACGAATACGATTCGACGGTTAGATACTTTGGGAATGTTGATTGGTTTAGATGCGGATACTTGTTATTATGAAGCCCAAATTCAACTTGATCCAGGGGATACCCTAATTTATTATACGGATGGATTCACCGATGCTATGAATCAACGGGGCGATCGCTTTGATGAGGAAAATCTGAGTAAAGCTTTTCAGTGGGCGTGTCAAAATTGTAGAAATCCCCAATTGATTCTGGAATATTTGTTTGAACAAGTTCAACAATTTATTGGTTCAGGAAATCGAAATGGGGATGATATGACCCTTGTGGTGTTGCAAGTTCAACCCAACAACGGAGGTAATCTTGATGATCACAGTTCTGATACTGAATCCTATTGATGGAGTTAATAGTTTTTATCACAGTTTAGACCTCATGACTCAAGCCCCAATTTTAGCTCAACAAGTGGATGTGGATATTGTTGCTGATTTTGTCAGAACTTGGAACCATATCTTGAAAACAGGTCAACTCTGGGCTTTTTTCATTGGGGTAGTTGCTGGATGGGGACTTAAGAGTTTATTACCTTGAATATTCTTGAATATTCGGGACAGGGGGAAAAGTCGGGGAAATTATTAGCTTCTGACTTTGCACTTGGTACTCAATAAAAGCCAATAGTCAAGACTGTTTATTAGGGTTTTTTCTTCGGGCAATAATTCACTAACTCTTTAAATAAAGCTTCATTTTGAGAGGCGGTTTGTTTGGCTTTTTCTCCGATTTCTTGGGCAGTTTTTCGCGCTTGTAAGAGTTGTTGTTTTCCCTCTGGGGTAATAGAGACTTTCTCCGCAGTCGTTAAGGTTTCACCCAATTGTTTGAGGCTGTTGGATAGGTCTCTAAATTGTTGGGTAGCTTTTTTTTGAATGGTTTGTAAAGGTTTATCTTGGATTTTTAAGGTTTCAATGTCCTGAGAAATTTGATTTAATTGTTGTGAGAGTTTTTGGGTTGTGATTGCATCCCCTTGAGGAGTGAGATTAACCACTAAGGTTTGACCTTCACCAATTGCACTAATCAGTTTTGTACATTCGGCAGATTTACTGCTACAACTAATGAGGGAAAAGGCGATCGCAACAACAGCCACGATCCTTACAGGAATGGAAAAGGATAAAGAAGAGTGATTAGCCATCTAACAATTATTTGTAGCAAATAATATTTAAGGACTTCAGATTACGAATAGGGTGCGTGCGCTGTGGGGAGCGAAGCGAAGGATCACGCACCCTATTGTATTGGGTTAACTTTCATCTTCATCGGGTTGCAGTTCTTTTGCTTTTTCAAAGGCTGCAACGGCGTCTTCAGTTTGCCCTAACTCTTGCAAAGTTAGACCCAGATTATACCAGACATCTGCATCATTAGGTTGCAATTCCAGAGCTTGATTAAAGGACATTAAGGCTGCTTCTAATCTCCCTAAATTGAGTAGAGAAAATCCTCGATTATACAAGGCATTAAAATAGTTGGGTTCTAATTCAATGGCTTGTTGATAACAGTCTAATGCTTCTTCTAATCTCCCTAAATCGGATAACACGTTTCCGCGATTATTCCAAACATAGGCATCATTCGGTTCTAACTCCAGAGCCAGTTCATAGGATTGTAAGGCTTCTTCAATTCGTCCTAAAATCTCTAAGATACTGCCGCGATTATTCCAAGCATCAGCATATTCTGGATGCAGTCTAATCGCTTGTTCAAAGGAGTCTAATGCTTCTTCAAGTCGGTTTAAACTTTTGAGGGTATTACCCCGATAAAACCAAACATAAATATGATCGGGTTGGAGTTGAATTGCTGTATTAAAGGATAGTAAAGCAGCTTCAAAATCTCCGGCTTCGTCTTGTTGAATTCCTTGTTCAAACCATTCCTCCACCTCAGATGAAGTTTTCTCAATAATTGGGGTTTCTTCCAAGGGAATTTCCGGTTGATAATTAACAGGAGGTTCCTCAATAATTGGGAGTTCTTCCGGTAGAATTTCCGGTTGATAATTAACAGGAGTTTCCTCAATAATTGGGGTTTCTTCCGGTAGAATTTCCGGTTGATAATTAACAGGAGTTTCCTCAATAATTGGGGTTTCTTCCGGTAGAATTTCCGATTGATAATTAACAGGAGTTTCCTCAATAATTGGGGTTTCTTCCGGTAGAATTTCCGGTTGATAATTAACAGGAGGTTCCTCAATAATTGGGGGTTCTTCCGGTAGAATTTCCGGTTGATAATTAACAGGAGGTTCCTCAATAATTTGGGATTCTTCCTCTGTTGAGACTGTTACTCCATCTTCCAGAAATTCCGCATCAATAATTGGATAAACCCCAACATTCTCTGAAGGTTGTGCAGGAGAGGGAACCGTTACCCCATCACCTGCAAATTCCGCATCAATAATTGGATAAGGTTCTCTGTTATCTAAATTTTCCGGCTCTTTTTGTGGAGCTATTTGTTCCAAAATACTTGTGCCAATGCGTCCTGAAACATCTCCTATTTCTCCAATTTCCAAACTCGCTAACAGTAACATTCGTCGTGCGAGTTCTTCATGTTGGCTAGGTGTTTGTAGGAGTCGGGTTCCAAAGCGTTGTAACCAAGCCACTAACTCTCCTTCTTGAACTTTATTCCCAATCAACCAGCCTTTAACTTGTCCCCGACTAGCGCCTTGTTGCACTGTGTCCAAGAGTTGCAGAAACAGTGCTTCATATTCCGTATCTGTCCGAGTGGGAAGGGCTTCGGAAGTTGGGGATGGAGGAGAGGGCTGTTTCCCAAACAGGCGTTGAATCAGTCGTTTGAAAAATTGAATAATTCGGCGTAACATAAATAGGCTTAGACAATAGAGTTGTTATGAAGATTCAGGGCAAAACCCCCAAGATATCGGACATAATACACCTTTTTGATTCAGCCGTTTAATCCAATCCTTCTCTAATAATATTAAAAGCTTACAATCTCGCCCTCTGGGGTCAATAGGCCACCACGTCAAAGTTAAGTAAATTCTCGGATGTTCAGGGTCGTTGTGTTGTTATAAACTCAACTATAATTTCTACCGGATTGTCACCTATGTCGAAATTTAGAGTATTAATTGGACTAACCCTGCTACTGAGTTTATTTGCAACTGGAGCGAAAGCCCAGACTCAAAGTGTAAAATTCACTCTCGTTAACGGTACCAGTCGAACTTTAGAATCATTCTATGCTTCGCCTCCAAGTACCAGTGATTGGGAAGAAGATATTTTGGGAGTTGATGTGCTTCCTCCAGGAGAGTCAACGGAAATCACGATTAATGATGGCCGTGAAGATTGCAACTATGATTTCAAAGGGGTATTAGGCCCTAGTGATGATGGCAGCGTTGGACGAGGTGCTTTAATTCAATCGGCAGTGAATGTTTGCGATGGTGGGAGTTACACCTATTACGAAAATTAGGACGTTTGCAAAAGGCAAGAGCCAGAAAACAATATGGGTTGAAATCTCTGCCTTTTGCGGGGTTATTGCATCATTCTTAATAAACCCTGTTGACCGAGAAGCATTTCCCGCAGCAGACTGAAAATCCCCACCCAGATAATCGGGGTGATATCTACACCTCCCAAAGGAGGAACGATTTTACGGGTGACGACTAAAAAGGGTTCTGTCGGCCAAACAATCAAGTTGAAGGGAAAACGCTGTTGATTGACTTGGGGATACCAAGTTAGGACGATTCTGAAAATAAACAAAAACGTCATTAAACCTAGAATTAAGCCTAAACCCCACATTAAAATGGTTGTATTCATAAGATGAGACAAAATATTTTAAGTTTTGTTACTGCTTCTGAGATTAATTTTAACGGTTTTGGGGTATTTTCTCAGAAACCGGGGAATGGCTGCCCCAGATTTTAACCGAAAACTGGATTAACTCAGAATTATCGCCTTTCTAGGACGATGGAGTGTCAAGTATTGTTAAAATAGTAGACCAAGAAATTATTCTAAGACAAGGATCGCATTTGTTATGACACCTTCATTGATGAACTTTTTCTATAGTTTGCTGGCTGGAATTCTGATTGTGGTGATTCCCGCTACCGTCGGTCTGATTTTTATCAGTCAGAAGGATAAAGTCATTCGTTCCTAGACTGACTCTCTGGAGACAAGTCTTGGTACACTTGCCAAAATCCTTGTTAAACCGATAAACTTAGGGGCTAAGAAGTCAGAACTTAATCTGAATCCCTAGCCCCTCCTGTTTATATTTGCCAACAATACGCATCCACAAGTGCCGATCAGTAGAGATTCTCAAGAGAACTCGCTAAGATAGGACTGGCATAGGAGAACGAATAATGGTTAATTTAGGTTTAAATTTCAGCAGCTTAATCGGGATTTTGCTCGCGGTTGCTGGTGCTGGATTATATTTTCTGCGTTCCTGGCGTCCAAAGCTGGCACGGGATCATGATATTTTCTTTGCGGCCATTGGCTTACTTTGTGGCGGAATTCTGCTCTTTCAGGGATGGCGACTTGATCCCATTCTAGCGTTTGGTCAATTTTTATTAACGGGAAGTGCGATTTTCTTTGCGGTGGAAAGTATTCGCCTCAGAGGAATTGCTGTTGTCCAAGCCAAAGAACGAGCTCCGATTGTGGACGATGAACGCTATGTCAGTAACGTTTATCGGGTCGATGCAGAATTAGACGAACTCGAACCCACTGACGAATATATGCCCATGGCTCGTCAAATTCGCGGGAGTCGGGATACTCGTTTAAGTAGAGCCGATAGCTATGACGATGATGCTGTCCGTCGGCGTCCCTCTAGCCGCAAAAATAGCAGCGTTGACTATCCTCCGGTAGAAGATCGTCCTCGCAAGCGTCGTCCCCGTCCCGAATCTCGTCCTGACACTGCATCTGACTGGGGAGAACCCCCCAGAGAACGGGAAGAAAGATCGGCTAGAAAGCGTCCTAACCGTCCTCCCGCATCACCTTCAGTAGAGAAAGAGGATTGGGAAGTTTCTGAAACACCCCGTTCTCGTCGTCGTCCCTCCTCTTCTTCTTCTTCTTCTTCAGAATATCGTTATTCTGAAGACCGCAATCGCAACACAAATTCAACTGATTATGTTGAATATCGACCCGTAGACTATTCCGATGATGAGGTTGATAGTCCTTCCAATTTTGAAAAATAAATTTCATCTTGTAGGGAACAGGGAATAGGTTTCAATATCAGTTTATTTATGCTTGAGGAATGAGGCTTCTGTCTGATTCCTATTTTTTTTCTATTCCCTAGTTTTTCTTAAAATTCTTGATAATGACTTGCGGTTTCTAAGCTCATTAATTTAACACTCTCTGATGAATGAAACCCTAATTTTTCATAAAAAGGAACCATTTCAGGTAAACACATTAACAGAAACGTTTCAACCTCTTGTAAATCGGGATGAGTTAAAATTTCAGCCATTAATTTTTTCCCTAATCCTTGATTTTGATAGGAACTCTCCACCAAAACATCCCAAATTAAGGCTCGATAGGTATAATCTGTTAAAACTCGTGTAAATCCGATTAATTTTTGGGTATCAGAGTCTACTAAACCAATAATAATATCGGAGTGAGTTAACATTTTTTCGATATCTTTTGAGGTACGCTGATGACTCCACCATCCGAGTTTATAGAGTTGTTCTAAATCTTGTATTTGGGTTGGAGTTAAATCTTGAACAACGATAATCGACAAGGGAATTATTCTCCTCAATTTCTATAGAGGGTAATTGCTATTTATTATTAGTATAACATAAAATAATTACTTGGGGAGACTATTTAAAATTTCTAAAGCCGCGCGATCGCACACTCCCTCCTCTCCTAACGCTTGCTTCATCTGTTGATACTGATTTAACATTTCTTGTCGTTTTTGTTGATTTGTTAATAATTCTATCGCCTCTTGAAGGATATTTTCGGGAGTGGCTTTTTCTTGTAATAATTCAGGAACAATGGCTTGCATTTGTACTAAATTAGTCGGGGACATAAAGGGAATCGAAAATTTCAGGAAATGACGAGCAACCCAAGCCGTTAAAGCACTGACTCGATAAACCACCACTTGGGGAACATTTAATAAGGCAATTTCTAAATTAACGGTTCCTGATTTTGTTAATGCTAAATCGGCTGCTGCTAACACTTCCAACGTTTGATAATTATCGGTTACTGTTGAGACTAAAACCGCATTTAATTGATAATCTTGAATAGCGGTTTCAATCGCTGTTTTATAGTCGGGTAACGATAAGGGAATCCAAAATTTTACCTGGGGTATTTTAGCTTGAATCTGTTGAGCCGCTTCAAATAATATCGGCATTAAATATTTAATTTCTTGCCATCGAGAAGCCGGAAGTAAAGCGATCGCAATTTCATCCGGTTGAATGCCTAATTTTCGGCGAGATTCTTCACGACTTGGAGCCATTTTCATTCGATCTAATAAAGGATGACCTACCCATGTCACCTTCGCACCTTTTGATTGAAAATAACGTGCTTCTTCAGGAAAAATGGCAAGAATACGATGCGTTAGTTTAACAATTTGTGCTGTACTGCGAGAGCCGATTGACCAAACCCATTCCTGCGGTGCAATATAATAAAAAATAGGAATTGTTGGCAAGTTATGTTTAATAAAATTTCCGATCCCAATATTTGGCCCCATATAATCAATTAAAATCACTAAATCAGGAGGATGCTCTTTTAAATAGTGTTTGACTTGTTTTTGCATCAAATAGGTCGGGATAATATAGGGGATAGATTCTAAAATTCCAACGGAACCAATTCCTGTGGTATTCCCTAATAATAGCGCTCCTGCGGCTGCCATTTTTTCTCCCCCTAATGCTATAATTTCTATTAATATTCCTGCCTTTTTAGCTTGTCTGAATAAAGCTTCAATTAACAGTGATCCTTGTAAATCACCGGAAACTTCTCCGGTACTTATAAAAATCCGAATAGGGAGAGTGTTGTGAAGCATAGGAAATCAATAATTTATTCTGAGAAAACGTACTATAGAAATTCTATTCCTAACCTAATTTTTAATTATAGGGGTTTACTGACCTGATCCAAAGTCAAATTTGAAATTGGAGGAAGGATATCGGACAAAACACGATAGAATCATGAATTGTAGGTGCAAGCTGTAGCTGTCCCTACAGGAGTCTTCTGAATGCTAAAAAGTAATGTAGCTCAGGAACGTTTATGATCCTTATTAGGTCTTAGTTTATAGACCTGATTCATATTGTAACTTAAATAATGGCAGTCTTATTCATGAACTCTTTATTGACTTTAGCAAGACTTTCTTGGGGAATTCTGATTTTTAGCGGTTTCAATTTTATCGGGAATACTTCTCCCACATTGGCGAGTCCCGTTCAACAGTTGGAACAGCAATCTTCAACGTTAAAATTAGCACAACTTCCTCAACAATTATCTGAGAAACCTGTAGGAGGATTATATGTTCAATCTCTTACTCAAACTCAAGTTTTTCCCCTCAAAAAAACCCAGGTTAACGCTAAAATTTCAGGAAATCTTTCTGAGGTAGAAGTTTCTCAAACCTTTGAAAATCCGTTTAAAGAACCTTTAGAAGCGATTTATGTGTTTCCCCTTCCTGATCAAGCCGCTGTTGATCAAATGGTGATTAAAATTGGCGATCGCACGATAAAATCAAGAATTGAAACCAAAGAAGGCGCGAGAGAAATCTATCAACGTGCTAAAGATCAAGGTCGCACCGCAGCATTATTAGAACAGGAACGAGATAATATCTTTACTCAGTCTGTAGCCAATATTCAACCAGGAGAACAAATATCCGTAACGATTCGCTATCTTGATCAGTTAAAATTTGAGGGAGGAGATTATGAATTTGTATTTCCGATGGTGGTTGGCCCCCGTTATATTCCCGGTCAATTAATTGATAAAAATCAACCCAATACCAATCAAGTCCCCGATGCAGATCGGATTACACCGCCTATTATTGATCCTAACACAAAATCAGACCATAAAATTCAAGTTAATCTTGAAATTGATGCCGGAATTCCGATTGAAAATATTCGCTCAACTTCTCATAAAATTATTACCCAACAACAAGGAAATCGAGTTTTTGTTCGTTTAGATGACTCGGATCAAATTCCGAATAAGGATCTAATTCTAAGATATCAAATTTCAGGAGAAAATACAAGGGCGACGGTCTTAACAGAATCCGATCCCCAAGGGGGACATTTTGCAACTTATCTGTTACCTGCAATTCGTTATAACCCTAATCAAATTATTCCCAAAGACGTTATTTTTTTAATGGATACTTCCGGTTCTCAAGAAGGTGAACCCTTGACAAAATCCAAAGAATTAATGAAACGGTTTATTCAGGGATTAAATGCTGAAGATACTTTTACGATTATTGATTTTGCTAATACGACTAATACTTTATCAGAAACTCCCTTAGAAAATACCCCGGCTAACCGAGAAAAAGCCCTCAATTATATTAATCAATTAGAAGCCAATGGCGGTACAGAATTATTAAATGGAATTCAAGCCGTGATGCGTTTCCCTTCTCCGCCAACGGGTCGGTTACGCAGTATTGTTTTACTCACTGATGGTTATATTGGAAATGATTCTGAAGTCATTGCAGAAGTGCAAAATAAACTTAAACCTGGAAATCGGTTTTATTGTTTTGGGGTGGGAAGTTCGGTGAATCGATTTTTATTAAATCGTTTAGGAGAAATGGGACGAGGAACAGTGCAGATTGTTCGTCAAGATGAACCCACTGAAACCGTTGTTGAAACCTTTTTTAAACAGATTAATAATCCCATTTTAACCGATATTGAAATCACTTGGCAAGGGGAAGGATTAAAACCTGAAATTTACCCCATTACTTTATCGGATTTATTTGATAATCAACCGTTAGTCTTATTGGGACGTAAACTAGATCGACGCAATGGGTTATTAAGAATTACAGGAACCACAGCAAACGGCGATCGCTATGAACAAACCCTACCTGTTAATTTTCCAGCTGTTAATACGAACGAATCTGGTAATATTGCCATTGCTAAATTGTGGGGACGCACTAAAATTAAAGAACTGATGAATCAAATGTTTTCTGGTGAAACAAAATCAGGAGTTGACGCAGTAACACGCACCGCTTTATCCTATCAATTACTATCAAATTATACAGCATTTGTAGCCGTGAGTGAAGAAGTTCGAGTTAATCCAAATGGAACTCGTCATACCGTTGAAGTCCCGATAGAATTACCGGAAGGTGTCAGTTATGAGGGAATTTTTGGCACACCTGCAACCCTGCAACTTCAATCTACAAATTCAATGCCTATAGGACGAGTTCGTTCAGCATCGGGTTACAATAATTATAGGAGTCAACGAAGCCCAGAACTGGCTCCATCTTCTCCCCCTCAATTTCAAGGTGCAGATATACTCGATACAAGGCTAAATGCTGCTCGAAATACCGCTTCTACCATTGCAGTCATTCAACTAACAGGAATCAGCGATCGCAGCCTTTTAGATGACTTAAATCGTTATTTACAGGGGTTAAATTTATCAATTCCTATTAATGGAAAAATCAGCTTTGAAATGATTGTTGATCAAGGCAATGTCCAACGAGCAATTTTTGATGACCTTGACTCTAATTTAGATTTAGATGATAATCAAAAAGAAGCGATAATCATTGATCAGATTCGACGATCACTGTTCACTTGGCAACCTCCAACTTCAGTTAGTGGAAAGATCAGAATTACCTTAGAATTAAAAGCAACAAAATCCTAAATTTCATGAACAATCTGAGATCAATTTCAACCTTAAATCAAAGCTATCCCCTCAGTATTGCCCCCATGATGGATCGCACCGATCGCCATTATCGTTATTTTATGCGACAAATCACCCGGCGAACATTACTCTATACTGAAATGGTGACAACCGCAGCGATTTTGCATGGCGATCATGAAAAATTATTGAGCTTTTCTCCTGAAGAAAAACCCTTAGTTTTACAGTTAGGAGGAGATAACCCTAATCATCTGGCGACCTGCGCTAAAATAGCAGAAGATTGGGGATATGATCAGGTTAATTTAAACGTTGGGTGTCCGAGCGATCGCGTTCAAAATGGCAATTTTGGAGCCTGTTTAATGGCGCAACCGGAATTAGTTGCAAAAGCTATAGAAGCAATGCAAAAAGCGGTTAATATTCCCGTTACTGTTAAACATAGAATTGGCATTGATGACCGGGATAGTTATGAAGATATGGCGCATTTTGTTAGAATTGTTTCTGAAGCCGGATGTCAACAATTTACGGTTCATGCTCGTAAAGCGTGGTTACAGGGTTTAAGTCCGAAAGAAAATCGCACTATTCCCCCATTACGATATCAAGAAGTACATCAATTAAAACAAGAATTTCCCCATTTATTGATTGAAATTAATGGTGGGTTTAAAACCTTAGCAGAAGTCAAAGAACAATTACAATTTGTGGATGCAGTTATGATAGGACGTGCTGCTTATGATCACCCCTATTTATTTGCAACCGCAGATCAAGAAATCTATGGAGAAAAAACACCCCCTCTGACTCGCCGAGAAATCATAGAATCGATGTATCCTTATATTGACTATTGGCTACAAAAAGGGGTAAAATTAAATACTATTACTCGTCATTTATTAGAGATATTTGCAGGACAACCCGGAACAAAAGCTTGGAAACGATATATTAGTGAAAATGCCCATCTTCCAGGTGCAGGAGTCGAGGTTCTTCAGCAAGCTTTAGAGAAAGCAAATTAACGAAATCGTAGGGGCGAGGAAACCTCGCCCTTATTAACCCAGGGAATAAGAGGGTTTGGAAACCAAACCCCTACAATCAAATATTATTCTGTTTTAGAATTGCCATTTTGTTGAGATTGTAATTCGATTAATTTTCGTAAAGAACCTCCAATACTTCGTGTTTGGGGAACTTCACCTTTTCCGGCTGGCCATCCTTCCCGTTGTCGAGAACGGTTGCCATCATTTTCTTCAGTTTGGTCATGAAATAGAATAACTTGAGTCGGAAATGCTAAGTCAATTCCATTAGCAACCAGCTTATTTTTAATGGCTGTTAACACCTTATCTTGTAAATCTAAAGCATCTGCTCGACGAGGAGGTTGAATCCACCAACGTGCTCGAATATTGACGGTACTTTCAGCTAAAGCCACAACAATTGCATCAGGTTCAGGTTGTTTTAATACTCCTTCTGTTTCGTCCATGGCTTCTAACATTAACCGTCTGGCTTGTTCAATATTATCGCCATACCCAATACCAACATCGTATTCTAAACGACGGTTATCAAAGGCAGTATTCACGATAATTGAATTCGTAAATAGTTCCGAATTAGGAATCACAATTCTACGACCATCATAGGTTCTAATGGTTGTTGCTCTCGTTTGAATATTTTCGACAGTTCCTTCAAACTCCTTAAACACAATTTGATCATTAATTTGGAAGGGTTCAGTTAATAAAATTAAAATACCTGCCAGAAAATTCTGTAAAATATCCCGAAAAGCAAACCCAATTGCTACCCCACTAATACCCAATAATTGAACTAAATCTCCCGCTTTCAAAGAAGGAATAATAATCGATAATGCGATAAATAAACCGACCAGAACTGTTGTTCCCTGGGCTAATCGTCCTAAAACTAACCCTAAATTGCGAGCATGGCGACGATTTTGAGTAAAACGTCTCACCATCTGTTTAATTGTTCTAGCAATAAACAAGAAAATAAAGAAAACAATAAATGCTAAGACAAGATTCGGTAAGAGAATGATAAAATCATTAATCATCTCCTGTACCTTATCCCAAGCAGTTGATATTTCAGCACTCATAAGACTTTTGAACTCATCCGTCATTATTAATGTTAGTCAAATTCAGTCGAATTAAAATCTATCTAAGGTTGGTAATTGCGACAACACTCTACAACAATTAAGAACTTATTCGTTTAAGTATTCCTGATTGAGCAAAATCAGGTTGATTTTCTGATGGGGAAATAGGATCAATTAAATGAACCAACTCTAAATGCTGCAACCATTGGGGATTAAAATCAACAATCCAAGGTTGAGAAATTGGTTCATACCATCCGTTGATAAACCCTCTGATTCCTAAGAGCGATCGCTCCATTGTCCCCTTAAAATCTTGATTTAATTGGTTAATTAATTCGGGGTTAGTGGTCAAAAAGTTGCGAAAGTTCAGCACTAAGTCACAAAGAAGCGATCGCAAATAATCACTCTCAATTTCAGGATGTTGAGCTAACAGTTGACTAACAAAAAACATCCCAGAGCAAGGAAGTCCGGTTAAATAAAGGTAACGATGATGGAGCATAAAATTTTGTTGAAGTTTTCACCGAATCTTTAAAGAGAAACCGGGTTTCTGCGATAATATTATATTCCATCCCATTATCAACGCTACAGATGATCCCCCCAACCCCCCTTAATAAGCAGGGGGTTTTCATTTTCAAAATTAGTCAAAAATTAAAATTTCTCAATAACAGGCAGGATGCCTGTTCCACGATCTAATTATCAAATATTAACTAATATTTAATAATTAGATTTTCTTCTAGGCTAGTTCTGAATTTCCTTGTGGTACAGGCATCTTGCCTGTATATTTCTGATAAAAATCTTCGGAGAATGAAAACGCCCTGCTTAATAAGGGGGGAGTTTGTAGCAAACATTTAAGGATGAAATATAACTTTGGTATGATCACCGAGATATTTGTTCAGAAACAGGGTTTCTTCAAGAAACCCTGTGTGGGGATTTCTTCGTTAATTAAAGGTAAACGAATTAGCGGTAATTGAGTTAGCAGGGACACCAATTAAAGTGGCTAAAAGTTCATTATTAGCTGCGGCTCTCCTGTACCTATGGTGATAAGTAAATCTTATAAAGAAAGACAAGCTAGTAGCTTTTCACGCATCATCTCAAAATTTTTGAAGCCATAGCTTTGACGAAGAATTAATTTGATCCGGTTGTTTAATCCCTCCATGACTCCACTGGTTGTTCGATTAATAAAATAATGGCAAATATCGGGAAGATGCGGTTTAAGAGTTTGGGCGGTTTTTCCAAAAACAATGAGAGCCGAATTGAGCCATTTCTTTAATCTTCTCATTCCCATAAGAACCGTTGTACTGCTTTCATAAATATCTCGGAGTTCCTCTTTTAATTCATAAGCGATCCAGTGGCACCAACAATCATCAGGGCATTATTGCCATTATTATTGTTGTTGTAACCCAGTTGAATTGCTGGATGATAGCTGTTAGCGCTAAATAAACCGTCATCGGGTAGTCCATTCCCAGAAGTCGGATTTGTATAAACGGCAAAGGACTGAGTAACAGCGGCATAGCCTGAGTTATCTATTGCTGTTTGGGTGGTGTCTGTGACTCCACCTGTGTAGTTAACAATGACATCATCGCTGAAGATTGAGCTAACATCGAAGTTGACGGTTGCTAACACTCCACCATAGCTTTTCAGGGCTTGGGCTGAAAATGCTAGGGGGGTTTCAATTAAACCGATGGTTTTGTCTAATTTCCAGTCTCCTCTTTAGGATTTTATATAAGATTGATTATTGCAACAACACTCTAAAAATCGCATTGGAATCTCAATTTTATCTCCCCAATGAAGATGTAAATAAGACCCATGAACGTTAGGGAGATTTCCCCATCCTTCTAAAATTAAAGTATTATTTTCTACTGAGAAAAAACGCTGCATTTGATATAACGGTTGAGTTGAGTTTTCGAGCAATTCTGAACGATGAAACTCATGTCCGGTAATTATTTCTCCTTCTAATAATAAAGGCGTTGTTTTTAAGGCTTTGGCTTGATAATACCCTAATTTTAATCGTTTTCCCATCACCGCCGTTGTCGGTAAAACCCCCACCATTGACCAAGAATTATTTTCAAAATCAATAATATTTTCACATAAATACATTAACCCTCCACATTCGGCATAGGTTGGCATTCCTGCTAAAATAGCATTTTTAACCGCTTCTAAAATAACCTGATTTTGGCTTAATTTTTCAGCAAATACTTCTGGAAACCCGCCGCCAAAATATAATCCTTGTATTCCGGGGGGTAAGTGGTTATCGGTTAAGGGACTCCATTCGATTAATTCCGCGCCTAATTGTTGTAAAATTTCTAAATTTTCGCTATAATAGAAGTTAAAAGCAGCATCTCTGGCGATCGCAATTTTAATTCTAGGTTCTACAGTGGCGTTTAAAAATACAGTTTCTTGATGAAATTTGGTTTCTGGAGTATATTTTAATAAAGGTAATAATTGTTCCCAGTCAAACCAAGATTCAGCAAGTTTAGCTAAGTCTTGAATCAGTAAATTTAGTTCAGGTAGTTCTTCCGTTGGAATCAACCCTAAATGACGAGCAGGGATCTCAATATTGTCTTGTCTTTTCAAAATCCCTATAATCGGAATATTGAGAGATTTTAAGGAAGTTTTTAATAGTTCTAAATGGCGATCGCTTCCGACTTTATTTAAAATCAAACCTGCTAAATTTAGATGAGGATTAAGGGTTTTAAATCCTAGGGTAATTGCAGCCACAGAACCCGATAATCGACTACAATCTAAAACTAAAATAACAGGTAAATTCAAAATTAAAGCAATTTGAGCCGTGGAAGCAATTGGAACATTTTCGCCATCAGGAATCCCATCAAATAAACCCATTACTCCTTCAATTAATCCATAATCAGCACTTTGAATATGATTACAATAGCAATTTTTAATATAGGATTCTGATGTTAAAATAGTATCTAAATTATAACAAGGTTTCCCCGTCACATAGGCATGAAACATCGGATCAATATAATCAGGGCCAACCTTAAAAGATTGTACGTTAAAATTTTGTTGTTTTAAATAAGATAAAATGGCTAACGTAACAGTTGTTTTACCAACGCCACTGCGTTCACCTGCAATAATAACGGTCATGTTTTAAAATTTTTAGGGAATACCTATTATTGTATTAGGATTTTAGCGATCGCTTTTCCCCTCCTCGTAGTGAGTCCTTCAGGACTCTTAGCCCTAAAGGGCTTACCGTAGTGAGTCCTTCAGGACTCTTAGCCCTAAAGGGCTTACCGTAGTGAGTCCTTCAGGACTCTTAGCCCTAAAGGGCTTACTACATATCAAACTCTGAGCAACTATCCTTAGTTAGGAGGAACTATTGGATCACTATTTTCTGGTGTTTGACTTTGATCGGCAATAATATATGAAATGGGGTTAGATATGGGTTGTGTGACAAGGGTAGCTTCAACCGGGGAATCAGAAATTTCCGAATATTGAGGTAGAATTACTGCTAAATTCAATAGAGCGAATAAAAGAATATCCAACATTAGTCAGTTCTCCATTTAAGTTCGTTGTAGAACGAACACAGAAGAATCGAGAAGGCCTTCTGCTTGATGAATCTCTTGTGTTCTACTGATATATCAATCCAAAAAACTAAAATTATGCAAAATGGCAGAAAAATTTTTTGGGGGGTTAAATCAGGTGTCAGGTGTCGGGTGTCAGGTATCGGGAAAGAGTGTGGTTATTAACTCAGTTTCAGATTTAGAAACCTTTTAAGAAACCGGGTTTCTGCCCTAACATTTACTACTAATTGCCGATGACTCCCTTAATCACAACTCCGAGAAACCGGGTTTCTGCGTTAACTTTTGCTAGTAACAGAAAGCTCAATTAAGAAACCCGGTTTCTGAACCCCACTAGCATTTCCATTTGCGATAGCCTTCGGCTGGGCGGAGCCCATCGCATCTTAAATCTACATTATGATCGAAGATATGAAACCCAGTTTTTGACCCCCAGCGCTTGCGAGAAACCGGGTTTCTGCCCTAACCTTTGCTATTAACAAAAAGCTTAATTAAGAAACCCGGTTTCTGAACTCCCTCCAGGTAGCGATCGCAGTTTTATAATTTAGCTTCTACATACTCACAAATTGATAGAGGTTCAGGGATTTTAAACCCTTCTTCTTGTAATCCTTCTAAATGAAAAATAATGGCTTCTTGCATTAAAATTCGTACCTCTTCAACAGTTTCACCCACTGCTACACATCCGGGTAAATCAGGGACATAAGCACCATAACTATTTTCGCCTTTTTCAATTACAATAGCATAACGCATTATTGATCCTCCTCGATTTGTGCTTGTCGCCAAATACTTTTAAGCGTTCCGATGGGTACATCAATACTTAACTTACCCGAAACGGTCACAGTTCCTATTTTATCAGGATGTTTAAATTGCCGATGACTCCCTCGCGTTCTCGCTAAATACCAACCCTCTTTTTCTAATTTTTTAATAACATCTCTAACTTTCATTATTTCTTTAGATTAATTGTAAGTTAATGCTTACAGTTCTGGACAATCTAACAAAAAGTTAAACAACAAAATAAAAGACAAACCTCCAAACCCACGAGGGAGATGACCTAATGGAGCTTGTAAAGAAAAGGTTAGGTCATTGTAATTCTTCTCCACTCCTCTATTTCGCCATCCAACGTGATCACCTAATTTAGATTCTGTCTTATAGTCTACTTTAGTACCGACTTTTAACCAGATTTTTTTCTGAACACTAAAGCCAAAACGGAACATACTGTATTTTACCCATAACTGATCAATTGCAACTAAATCCCCAGATGGAAAATTAATAATTGACTCATGATTTAACCAACCCTGTTTTTCTCTACCTACTGATTGAAGTATGAGCTTTCTAGTCTCTTGGTCTGCTGCTTTCCACTGTTCTGTTATCAGTAAGTTTTCTAGGTGGGAATATTTATCAATCATCAGTTCTCCTCATTAATAATAAGCAGAGCCTCTATTAATATTATTTCTATGTATAACCTAGAAACGAAGGGAAAAGATAATTTTGTCGGAAACTACAACCCAAACTATACGGTTAGCCACAATACCAAAAGCGATCGCAATTCCTACAGTAGTAAACATGAACAACAAAGGGCAAGCGTCCCAACCTGAAGTCCAACCGACCTAAAAAGGTTCGGTAAACACACCTTCAAGGAATGGACAAACCGCCCCCAGTATAGAGATAAGCAATCGTATCTTAAAAACTGTATTGAAATTGGACTCGCCCCCTGATGCAGTTGGGTTGAGGAGTAGTCCAGAAGTCGTATCAAGACGACTGATCTCAAACAGAATCTAACTTTTTTTGTCGTAAACGGAGAACTATAAACCTTATGGGAAAAGTAGTCGGAATTGACTTAGGAACCACTAACTCTTGCGTCGCCGTGATGGAAGGGGGCAAACCTACCGTTATAGCTAATGCTGAAGGGTTACGCACCACACCTTCCGTTGTTGCTTTCGCCAAAAATGGCGACCAACTGGTGGGTCAAATTGCCAAACGTCAGTCCGTTATGAACCCCGAAAACACGTTTTATTCTGTGAAACGGTTCATCGGACGTAAATCAGAAGAAGTCAACAACGAATCTAAAGAAGTTTCTTATAAAGTGCTGCGGGATAGCAGTGGTAATGTTAAATTAGATTGCCCTGCTCGCAACAAACAATTTGCTCCAGAAGAAATCTCTGCCCAAGTGCTGAGAAAACTGGTTGATGATGCCAGCAAATATTTAGGCGAAACTGTTAAAGAAGCTGTTATTACCGTTCCCGCCTATTTTAACGACTCCCAACGTCAAGCGACTAAAGACGCGGGTAAAATTGCCGGAATTGAAGTTAAACGGATTATTAACGAACCGACGGCGGCATCTTTAGCTTATGGTTTAGAACAAAAAAGTAACGAAACCATTCTGGTTTTTGACTTAGGAGGCGGTACGTTTGACGTCTCAATTTTAGAAGTCGGCGATGGCGTGTTTGAAGTATTAGCCACTTCTGGAGATACTCACCTGGGAGGCGATGACTTCGATAAAAAAATCGTAGATTATCTCGCCGAAGAATTCCAGAAAAGTGAAGGGGTTGACCTTCGCAAAGATAAACAAGCACTGCAACGGTTAACGGAAGCGTCTGAGAAAGCTAAACAAGAACTTTCCAGTGTGACCCAAACGGAAATTAACCTTCCCTTTATTACCGCTACCCAAGATGGGCCAAAACATCTGGATATGACCCTAACGCGGGCAAAATTTGAACAATTATGTTCTGATTTAATTGACCGGTGTTTGACTCCCGTTGAGAAAGCCATCAGTGATTCTAAACTCAAGAAGTCGGATATTGATGAAGTGGTGTTAGTGGGAGGGTCTACCCGCATTCCTGCTATTCAAAAGTTAGTTCGCGATGCTCTGGGTAAAGAACCCAACCAAACCGTTAACCCGGATGAAGTCGTCGCTTTAGGGGCTGCTATTCAAGCGGGGGTCTTAGCAGGTGAAGTTAAAGATATCCTGCTCTTAGACGTTACCCCTCTGTCCCTGGGTGTGGAAACCCTCGGTGGAGTGATGACTAAAATTATTCCTCGCAATACCACCATCCCCACCAAAAAATCCGAAGTGTTCTCCACTGCGGTTGATGGTCAAACCAATGTTGAAATCCATGTTCTCCAAGGAGAACGGGAAATGTCCAACGATAACAAGAGTTTGGGAACCTTCCGCCTCGATGGAATTCCGCCAGCGCCACGGGGTGTTCCTCAAATTGAAGTCACCTTTGATATCGATGCGAACGGGATTTTGAACGTTACGGCTAAAGACCGAGGAACGGGTAAAGAACAGTCTATCAGTATTACAGGTGCTTCTACCCTCCCCGATGATGAAGTGCAACGGATGGTGCGGGAAGCCGAACAAAATGCCGCGACGGACAAAGAACGTCGGGAACGCATTGAACGCAAAAACCAAGCCGATACCCTGTCTTATCAAGCGGAAAAACAACTCAACGAACTGGGTGATAAGGTTCCCGAAGCGGATAAGACCAAGATTGAAGGGATGGTGAAGGAACTGCGGGAAGCCATTGCTCAGGATGATGATGATAAGATCAAAACCCTAACCACAGATTTACAACAAGCTTTATTTGCGGTGGGCTCTAGCATCTATCAACAAGCGGGTGGTGGAGCACCGGAAAACGGTGGCCCTAGTGGCGGCGGTTCTACCCCTCCCAGTGGTGGCGATGACGTGATTGATGCGGATTTCACTGAATCTAAATAACTTCATTACTGTGATGTGATTTCCTAATACTCCCCTCATCAAACAGGGGGGTATTTTTATATAGGGAACAGTGTAGAGACGTGCCATGGCGCGTCTCTACATGAACTTTGAGGCTCAATTTATTCCTTAGAATTCATCTTTTCTTCTGTTTGCTCAACAATTGGAGTTCCTGGTTTAATTGGGGTATCAGGAGGCGGAATTACAACTGTATCACCCACTTTTAAACCGGATTTAATTTCTACTTGAGTTAACCCTTTTAATCCCAAGGTAACGGGTTGTTTTTGGGCTTGATTATTTGAGTCTAATTTCCAGACAAAGGGGGAATCATCTGGGGATTGAATCAGTTCTGTATTCAAAATAATCACGTTTTTTCGTTCTTCTAAAATAATTTCTACACTCACAGGACTTCCGGGTATTAAGACTCCGGTAGGTTGGTCTAATTGTACGGTTGCAGGAACCGTTGCTTGACCTGATGAACTGTTGGATTGATTATTGCTACTTTCTGGGGCTGTAGCTTGTAAATTAACGTGTTTAACTCGTCCTTGAAAGGGTTTAGAATTAGGGCCGATAATCGTAATTCGTGCCATTTGATTGGGTTGAACTTGGCTGGCGTTTAGAGTCGATAACTGAAGCTGAACCAGTTCTTGACGAGGATCTCCCAAGGTAATTAAATCATCTCTAAGGTTGACACCATCTCCTGATTTTACCTGAATATTTAGCACCATTCCATCTAGGGGAGACGTGACAATATTGTTCTGTAATTTTAACGCTTGTTCTTGATAGTCAATTTTTAAAAGATTCAGTTGACTCAAACTTTGTTGTAAGTCGGATTGAGATTGTTGAAGTGCAATTTCAGCCTCTAATATTTGATTGGTAATTGTATTTTGAATCGGAATAAATTCCGTTTGTTCAGTATTTAATTTGGAAATAGAATTTTTTAAGTTTAATTCAGCATCCCTTAAACCCGCTTGTTTAGCACGAATAACAGCTTTTTGAGTATCGACCTCTTTTTCAGCAATAAATCCCCGTTCTAACAGAATATTTAATTTATTTAATTCTGCCTCAGCAGCAGCTAAATCTGCCTGAGCTTCAGTCACTCTTTGTTTTTGACGATCTACCTCAGCTTGAGATTGCTGAATTTTAAGTTTTTGAGTGATTTCTTTAGATTGAATTTCCTGTTGATATTGTTCTAAATCATCTTTATACTTGAGTTGTGCAAGTTTTAATTTAGTTTTTGCTTCTTCTACTTTTTGGCGATCGCGCTCAATTAGGAGTTCGTGCTTTTGAATCTCTAACTGTCTTTTTTTTAATGCAGTTTCTCCTTCTATAAATCTTAACCGGATTAAAGGTTGACCCGAAACAATGCGATCGCCCACCTTCACAAATACCTGATCAACCGCACTCTCCTGGGGAGATTTAATTGTGCGTTGTCCCCCTAATTCAACGGTTCCCCCTTCATTGATTTTATTATCAACAGTTCCTAATTCTACTTTCTGTAATCCTGCGGTTATGGGTTCTTCAGAACGGTTTTGTAGTTTATAATACAAACTAGCGGCTCCGAAACTGGCTCCTGTAAATAGGGTCGCAACAATGAGCCATTTAATTCCCCGTTGATAGGCTGCTTTTGCTTGATAATCTAGGCTTGACACGGGTTTTCAATATCCTCCTGGAACTTAAAATCATAGGGGTTGGCTCTCAAGTTTAGGGTTTTGGCTCGATCTTCCTCCATTATGAATCCTAGATTAATTTATTTTTTGTATTATGAAGTTTTATATTCTTTAACAAATTGATTATAACATAGTAGAGAGCCAATTTTTTGTAAGCTAAAATTAAAATATGGGGATTATCAAATCTCACAAGAAATATCTATTTTATACATTTTCTCGTGCGAAGGATTAGAGAATCTAAGGGAGCAATCAAAATGTACACATCTACAAAACCCCAAACTACAATTCTCGCTGTTGATGATAGCATTCCTATGCAAAAATTGATTAAAAAAATTTTGGAAAAGCACTATCATCTGATTGTGGCTAACAATACCATAGAAGCTCTAACTGTACTTCACCAAGAATCTATTGATTTAATGCTTTTAGATATTTCCATGCCCGGTATTGATGGTTTAGAACTGTGTCGCCTGTTACGGGGTTTACCTTATTTTAATCACTTACCCATCGTTATGTTAACAGCCCGTGATCAAATTCAAGATCAAGTCAAAGGAAGATTATCGGGGGCGACGGACTATTTAACCAAGCCCTTCTGTGAAGATAAACTCATCCATACTATTGACCAGCTTTTGAATAGCAGGCTCAGTTTACAATCTACCCGGTAATCGGTTTAAAAAAAGTCCAATTAATAAATATAACATTGAAGAGTCAGATAACCTAAAGAAACGATATAATTTCTTTAGGTTTTCAGACACACCTTAACAATGACAAGCATAATTCGGCAGGGCGAAAAGAAACGAGCTAATCTGCAACAAATCGCCAGTCATTTACCAGGAGTCATTTATCAGTTGTTACTACGCCCTGATGGTTCTACTGAGTATTTATACATTAGTCCCAGTTGCCAACAAATTTATGAGCGCAAACCCGATGAAATTCAGCGCAATTCTACTTTAATGTGGGGATGGATTGATGATCCCGAACAACAGGATTTTATTCAATCTCTTTTGGCTTCCGCCCAGAATTTAACACCTTGGCAACGACAATGGCAATATCAAACTCCATCCGGGAAAACCAAATATTTATCGGCAATTGCCCACCCTCGCCCTCAACCCAATGGCGACATGATTTGGGATGGATTAATTTTAGAAAATATACCCCCCGCATCTTCTCAAGAGTGTTGCCATTGCCTTCCTAAAACTTGTGAAATTGATCGACTGAAATCTAATCAAAATCAGCAAATTTTACCTCATCAAAAAGCTAAAATAGTTTTAGAAGAACAAGAAGAATTTTTATATAATATTTATAATGGCGTAGAACACGTTATTTTTGTTGTAGCCGTCATTAATGAAGCAGAATTTCGATGTTTAGGTTGGAATCCTAAAACCGAAAAAATCACGGGGATAAAATCTGCTGAAGTTTACGGAAAAAGTTTTTGTGAAATTTTAGGTTCACTGGAAGGAGAGAAAGTCTTAAACCATTATCGAGATTGTGTTCAAGCTAAAACCTCAATTCAATATGAGGAAGAAATATATTTTGAGGGCAGGCAAACCTTTTCTTTAACCACCCTTAATCCGATTTTAGATTCCCAAGGAAAAGTCTATCGAATTATTGGTACGTCCGTTGATATTACCCCCCGCAAAAAAGCAGAACTAGCATTACAAGAGTCACAAATTCGGTTTAAACGATTAGCCGAAAATGTACCCGGTGTTACCTATCAATATCATCAATATAATCATCAAGGACAAGGCCATTTTACCTATTTAAGCCCTAAATGTTTAGAGTTAACTGAAATTAAGCCAGAAGTCATTATAAAAAATGCTGATTTTCTTTGGAAATTAATTCACCCTGATGATGTTAATAGCTTTGTGGATTCCATGGCTGAAGCCGTAGATACAGGAAAACCTTGGCAACATCAATACCGTTTAATTACGCCTTCGGGTAAACTCAAATGGATTCAAGCCGGAGGAAGTTTAGGGAAGCAACCTGATGGCTCAATTGTTTGGGATGGTTTACTATTAGATATTAGCGATCGCAAACAAGCGGAAGAAGCATGGCAAAATTCTGAAAAGCAACTGCGAGAATTAGCCGAACGCGAAAAAATTCAAAACTGTATTGCCAATTTAATTCGTAATTCCCTAGATTGGAATAAAATTTTAGAGACAACAGTACAAGAAATTCGGCAACTTTTAAAAATTGATCGATGTTATTTTGTCGGATATCGTGCTGAATTAAATCCCCCCGAATGGGAACTTTTAAAAGAATCCAAAGCTGACAATTTAGTGAGTATTTCTGAACTTTATCCAGGGAATGCTTTACACCCGATTAGTGATATTGTGTTACAAGGAAATATTATCCAAATTGATCAAGTTATTAGCTATAATATTCCCGCAATTCGCAATTTTTTAATGGTTTTAGAATTAGAATCCGTTTTAATTTTTCCTCTGCAAATTCAATCCGGGGAAATGGGAGCATTAGTCTTAGCCCATTGTCAAGAACCTCGTCCCTGGAAACCTCAAGAAGTGGAACTTTTGCAGTCTGTCATTAATCAGTTAGAGATTGCGATTAATCAAGCAAAACTCTATACAGAATCCCAACAATCTGCCCACATTGCTACTGCTAAAACCCAAGAATTAGAACAAACCCTTTCTCAACTCCAACAAGCTCAAATTCAATTAATTCAATCTGAAAAAATGTCTAGCTTAGGACAAATGGTAGCGGGAATTGCCCACGAAATTAATAACCCAGTTAGCTTTATTTTTGGAAATCTAACTTATGCTCAAGAATATCTGGATGATTTATTTTCTGTGATTGAACTTTATCAAAACTATTATCCCCAGCCTCCCTCGGAAATCCAAGAAAAATTAGAGGACGTTGAACTGGATTTTATTGCTGAGGATCTCCCTCGGTTATTGAATTCTATGAAAACGGGTGCAGAACGGATTCGAGATATTGTTAAATCATTAAGAATTTTCTCTCGTTTAGATGAAGCAGAATTAAAAGATATTGATTTACATGAAACCTTAGATAGTACCTTAATGTTATTAGAAAGTCGTTTAAAAGAACAACCCCATCATCCCGCCATTCAAGTGATTAAACAATATGGGATTTTACCTCGGATTGAATGTTATGCAGGAGAACTCAATCAAGTCTTGATGAATTTATTAACGAATGCCATTGATGCGATTGAACAACGCAATAAAAAACATTCATTTGAAGATATTATAGCTGATCCCGGAATCATTTGGATCACAACGTTATTAACCGATTCCCATCAAGTCCAAATTCGGATTGCAGATAACGGAATTGGGATGACAGCCGATGTTTTAGCTAAAATTTTTGATCCGTTTTTTACGACTAAAGATGTCGGGTTAGGAACAGGTTTAGGACTACCTACCAGTTATAAAATTATTGTTGAAAAACATGGAGGTCACTTATCTTGTATTTCAGAAATTGGGCTAGGGACAGAAATTATCATAGAGATTCCGAAACACCAACCCATCGGTCACTAATAGGTCACAAGTAGAGACGCGCCATGGCGCGTCTCTACAGGATGCGGATGCGTAGCAAACATTAAAGGATGAAATATTATTTTTTAACAAATTGCCAACACCCTTAACTTTTTTCAACCGTTAACTCTATTAAGCGGAACATCCCTCTGGAGTATAAAGTTTTAAATATTTCCCCGAAATCCAACCATAGGCTTTTTTCTCATCATTGAGTGGTTTCGCTAACCACCATAATTCTTGATTGTAGGTACATTCAATTAATTCGACATCAACATGATTAGCAATTTGATAAATTACATTATTAGAATCAACATAAGGCGCGGAACGAACATTCAGTTTACTATCCGTTGATAGATTAACCGTTGCAAATTCTCTATCCGAGAAAACCACAGTAGCATGGGGTTTATACACATACCAAACCATACTTTTATCTTTTCCACTTCCTAAAGAGGCGACTAATGTAATTTTGTAATGATCTGAATTATACTCTTCATAATCTTGGATGATTAAGCGACTTCCCAAAGGTAAATTAATTTTTTGGGATTCGGTTAAGGTAGAAGAATCCACAGGACGTAATTTTAATAAAGTGGTATGGGTAATAATTAATCGCATTTTGGTTTCCGGTGTAATATAATCGTGACTTCACCAACAATATCAGGAATTCAGGAGAATTTTCAGACTCAAGGGGGAACAGGGATAGGACGATGATTTTCCAGTTCCAGTCATAAACTAGAGATATATAGCAATAATCCTAGGGGCGAGGCGCGCCTCGCCCCTAAACTGGGATTTGTGTCCCTTTTTTAGGATTAATAATCAGCCCTGATGATGAGGGTACAGTCTATTTTTACTTAATTTTAACAAAAACTATGAACAACACAGCCAAAATTTACACTTTATATTTTGCAATTGATGATATTACAACTTCAATCTGCAACATTATTAATAATCGACCCAATTCAGAAAAAATTAATAGCGATGAACTGTTTAATAAATTCTGGACTAAGGGTAGAAATAAATATTCTGAGCTAAACTATGATCTAGTAGCTGAAATGGGAATAGCAAATTTTAAAGCAGAACAAGAATTTGGCAGAATTGCATCAGCGATAGAAAATGCTTTAGGAAAACTGGAAAATGATCAGAATTGTTACTTGATTTACTGTCTGTGGTTTGCTTTAAATATTGCTATTGTTGAGTATTCTTTTAAAAACCCATCAGTCAACCAACATAACCTATATGTGGAGATAGAAAATCAGTTAAGATTAGCTCATGAAAAATATCTTTTTTCGTCCCAGTCACGTCTGGAAGAGTGGCAGAATATTGAGGCGATAGTCAAATCAAAATTAGGAAATTTTTAACAGAGTTTTCAGTAAGACTAGAAGATAATTATTTGAGAAAGGGTAGGTATATAAACTGATTTTTTATTATAGATCATGATCTATAATAAAAAAATAGAAACTTGATTACAGGATGGTTAAATTAATGAAACCTACCCCCAGAATTGTCATTCCTCAAGAAGTTAGAAGATATGTATTTTTACGAGATAATTATCAATGTAAAAGCTGTGGGAAAACCGAAAATGAAACCCAACTGACCATTGATCATATTATCCCATTAGCAAAAGGAGGGTCTAACGATATTAGTAATTTACAAACCTTGTGTTCTCAATGTAATCAGAAAAAGAAAGCTGATTTTGATCCGCGTTTCAAGCGAAATTTTACAATTTAATAATTTAAACTAAAAATGATATAATAGTAAAATTAAACGACCGAGTTAGGGATTTTTAGTTCTACAAATGATAAATCCTCTGAGAAAAAAACTGCATTACTTAGTTGATCAGATCTCCGAAGAAGACTTAGGAAAAGCCTGGAAATCCTTGCAAACCCTATTTTATGATACCTATATGCTCAAAGCGATTCAAGAAGCCAAGGAAACTCTAACACCCGGAGACTCCTTAACCTATGATGAAGCCCTAGAACTGTTGCATTTTGAGTATAGTAGACCCAGTGGCTCCCATTCAGAACATCACCATCCCACCTATCGTCCTATTCCCCAAATGAATGACTGAGTAACCCCATCGTGACGCTTGATGTCCGCTATGGTCGATCTTTTATTCATGACCTAATAAGCTTAGAACCATCCGCTTATTCTAAGGTCTATCATTTTGTCTTTGTTGAATTTAAACAGATTAAAACTCTCAAAGACTTACCCGAACTTAAGCCATTAGGTTCAAGTGCTATTTTTTATCGCTTTACTTTAGAAAATTATTTAATTGGAATAGAAGTAACCGGTCAAATTGTTAAATTCGTCCGAATTCTACCCAAACCCAAGATTTAGAGCAGAAGTAGGAGGAGACAAGCAACCGTTAACCGCCCCTACTTTATTACAAACTGTTAAGGTGTATTGCAAAGCGTCACAACTAACAGGGGAGAAATGGTTTCCAGGTGAGTGTCCGTGATACCATCACAAATTAGTAAAAAGACGAGATAGATTGGGAGAAGACCGTTGACACTACGGGTTGCTGTTGTTGGTTCTGGCCCTGCGGGTTCTTCCGCAGCCGAGACGCTAGTTAAAGCAGGCATTGAAACCTACCTGTTTGAACGCAAGCTGGATAACGCCAAACCCTGTGGTGGGGCGATCCCGCTTTGTATGGTGAGTGAGTTTGACTTACCTGCTCATGTCATTGATCGGCGGGTGAGAAAAATGAAAATGATCTCTCCCTCCAACCGTGAGGTTGATATTTTCATTGAAAAAGAAGACGAATATATTGGAATGTGCCGTCGGGAAATTCTCGATGGGTTTATGCGCGATCGCGCTGTCTCTTTAGGAGCAATTTTAATCAATGGTACTGTTCATCAATTAGAAATTCCTAAAACCAGTTCCGAGCCTTATGTAATTCATTATCATGATCATGCAACGGCTGAAGGTGGCGTAGGTACCCCCAAAACCCTAGAAGTGGATGTGGTGATCGGGGCAGATGGGGCCAACTCCCGCATTGCTAAAGCCATGGATGCTGGGGATTATAATTATGCGATCGCCTTCCAAGAACGCATCCGTATCCCTGAAGATAAAATGGCCTATTATGAAGATCGGGCGGAAATGTACGTTGGAAACGACGTTTCCCCAGACTTCTACGCCTGGGTATTCCCCAAATATGATCACGTTGCGGTGGGAACAGGAACCATGAAACCCAACCAAGCGCTGATCAAACAATTACAAGCGGGAATTCGTGCCCGGGCAGCCAACCGCATCGAAGGCGGTAAAATTATTAAAGTCGAAGCTCACCCCATCCCCGAACATCCCCGTCCTCGTCGGGTTGTGGGACGTGTGGCTTTAGTGGGAGATGCCGCTGGAACAGTTACGAAGTCCTCTGGAGAAGGCATCTATTTCGCCGCCAAGTCTGGCCGGATGTGTGCTGAAACCATTGTGGAACGGAGTAATAGTGGTCAACGCATTCCCACAGAGGCCGATCTGAAGGAATATATCAAACTCTGGGATAAGAAATATGGGATTACTTATCTGGTGTTAGATATTCTGCAACGAGTCTTCTATCGCACGGATGCGACCCGTGAAGCTTTTGTAGAGATGTGCGCGGATAGGGATGTGCAGAAGTTAACTTTTGATAGCTATCTGTACAAAACCGTCGTTCCAGCAAACCCTCTAATTCAGATGAAGATTACAGCAAAAACCCTAGGGAGTTTGTTACGCGGCAGTGCGTTAGCACCGTAATCAGTTATCAGTGTAGAGACGCGCCATGGCGCGTCTGTACCAGTTATCAGTGTAGAGACGCGCCATGGCGCGTCTGTACCAGTTATCAGTGTAGAGACGCGCCATGGCGCGTCTGTACCAGTTATCAGTTTAAGAGTTAACTTCTTTTCTTGACTGATAACTGATTATAAGGAGAATTTAGTATGAGTTCAAAAAACCCGTCAGAAGAACAACTGAATGCGACGGATATTCTGGAATTAGTACAACAGGAAAAAACAGCTACCTTGAGTCATTTAGTTTCAAGTGTGGTGCATGAAATTAATAATCCATTAGGGTGTATTGCCGGAAATATTACTTATATTAAAGATTATGTCAAAGATTTATTAAATTTAATTGAATTGTATCAAGAACATTATCCCGATCCCGTTAGTGAAATTGCTGATGAAATTGATGCGATTGATTTAGAGTATTTAATGGAAGATGTGCCGAAATTGTTATCGGCGATGGAGAATGGAGCAGAACGTTTACATCAAATTAGTAATGCTTTACGGACGTTTGGGAGATTTGAAAGCGATCGCCCAGTATTATTTAATATTCACGATGGCATTGATAGTGTATTATTAATGTTAAAAAGTCGTTTCAAGGGAACAAAAATCCGATCTCCTATTGAAGTGATTAAAAACTATGGAGACATCCCTGAAATTAACTGTTATCCCGGACATTTTAATCAAGCTTTATCTTATTTAATTAATTATAGCATTAATGCTTTAGATGAAAAAGCCAAAGCTCAACCCTCTAATCCTGAATTTAAACCCACAATCACAATTAAAACCAGCTTAACTTCAGATTCTGTTATTTTATCAATTCAAGATAATAGTTTAGGAATATCTGAGGATGTTCAAAATGCAATTTTTGAAGCTTTATTAATCACAAAACCCGTAGAACAAGGAACTGGAATTGGCTTATCCGTTAGTCGTCAAATTATTGAAGAGCGACATCAAGGTACAATTAAATGTCAGTCAGTATTAGGAATTGGAACAGAATTTATCATCGAACTTCCCAGATCATCAGATTCTTAGACTTAATCCTAATTTCAATTATTAAAGACATCTTCATAAATTTGCGCCATTGTCAGCGTTAACCCCACAGATTCTAAGGTTAAATCGTCTTTTTGTCCTAAAATTTGGATTGTCCAATTTCCTTGATCATCTTGACGATAAACTTCGACTTGCATTTGCGCTTGAGAGACTAAAACATATTCTTTTAAACTGTCTAGGGTTTGATAGTTCATTAATTTTTCTCGTCTATCCGTAGTTTCTGTCGTTTCTGAAAGAACTTCTATAATTAAATTGGGTTGCGTTTTAAAATATCTGTGATTATCTTGGGGGTTACAAGTTACAAGCAAGTCAGGATAATAAAAAATATCATCTTGAACTTTAACTTTCATATCCGACACAAACACCCGACAAGAAGTTCCCCGCAGATGAGGACGCAATAAAGCCAAAATATTTCCTACAATAATATTATGTTCCTCACTCGCACCCGCCATCGCAAATACATAACCACCGACGTATTCATGGCGAGTAGGATTTTTAGCTTCGGCGTTTAGATAGTCTTCAACCGTAAATAGGGGTAAGGGCGATCGCATTTTTTATTCCTCGTCATTATCTTTTATCAACATTCTATTAAAATTATAGTCAAGATTTATGGGTTCGGGAAAACAACATCTTCATAAAGCAAGGAAAGGGGAAATTCAAAATTAAGACTGGTAAGATCAATCTTATCAGTTTCGCTGTACGGGTGTAATTCCCAAAACCCTTTTTCATTCAAACGGAAGCAGTCAACATTGATAGATTGACTATTAATTAATAAATATTCTTTGAGAGTAGAAATGCGTCGGTAATGGGTAAATTTAGTCCCTCGATCATATCCTTCTGTACTAGGAGAAAGAACTTCTACAATTAAACAAGGATATTGAATAAATTGAATTGCTGTGCGATCGCGGCTATCACAAGTTACCATGACATCAGGATAATAAAAAGGCCCCGTTTCTGACACCGCAACTTTTGCATCAGCTAAAGACACTTTACAGCCTTTACCCCGCAGATGATTTTTTAATGCGGTTGTCAGGTTGACTGCAATATCATTGTGAGGAATAGTACCGCCCGCCATAGCAAAGACTTCGCCATTAACATATTCATATTTAAGGGTTTGATCGGTTTCCCATTCCAGATAGTCTTGGGGAGTTAGATAGGGCAACTCAGCATTAGCACTCATAATTTTTTATCTCATAGTTATTGTTATTTTCAGTTTAACTTAGCTGCTGTTTAAGATAGCATTGAAAAAGGGGATTTAATATAAATAGCAAAGATAGGTGCGGAAATAATCAAGGATTGTGGATAATTGGGTGGGTTGCGATCGTGAAAAAAACTGCTTGAGTTCGGTTCAGATTTTTTCAATTGTGGTAATGACTCAATCAAATATTCGCACAGCTTTAAGTTTTGACAACCATTTTATTCAAGCTGGTTTTGAGAATTTGCCTTGATATGAAGCTGAATATATGCTTTGAATACGGGATTAATCTGAAACATCGATCGCTATCCCTATAAAAAATTAAGCAATGGCAAATTCAGTCAAAGGCCGTTTACTTGGATGATGGAAACCTAAAACGATATCGCTTTGCGGAATTCCCGCCGACAGTAAATCATCCACAATACATAAATTAGTTAAATCTTGTTCCACCCAAACCTTGCACTCTTTAATCCTCAGATAGAGGATAATATGCTGGACTAGCTTTGTATCCTCCCAGCCAAAGCGAAACCAAAGATATTGATCTCGAATTTCATCCAAAGCTAGACGATCGCTAATTTCAAATTCTAGTTTTTTCTTGACTTGTTGATTCACCGTCATATCATAATAGTTACTCAAGATTTCTTTGATGATACTGCGATACTTTTCTAAGTCAGCCATTTGACCAATTCCTCCTTATTTGTATCCACTGCTATTAAAAAAACACGATTATCTTTAATGACTATTTGCACAGATTTTCTTTGAAAAAAGCTTTCATATACCAGATGATCTATCGCTAAATAAAGTGTATATTCTGGTTCAGTCAATTGAATTAAGTTTCGATAGACAATGTATTGTCCCAACGCGCTATGAAAGTCATACATCAGGGATTTGCCAACGAAGCTTTTGACTTCAACAACAATTTTTTTGCCTCCGCGTTCAGCAGCAATTGATTTTTCAGCAGCTAGATCGGCATAAAGTTCAGCATCCTCATATTTGATGAAGTAAGGATCGTCTGTGATGAACCAACCGTCTTTGATTAAGGCGTTCTTGACTGCATCATGGTGAACTACCCAACACCCATCTGAGTACAGATAGGGTGTGGGCTTCCCAATTCAATGGGGATTGCCTCAACCTTCGTAGATTTTTTACGTCCCGAAGATTTTGGTCTTACATCCCCTCCAAGGGCAGAAGAGCTAGTTCCTAACTCCAAAAGTCGCAAGCCTTCATTTCTAATATTTATTGCGGCATTGATATCTCTATCATGCGTACTCAGGCAGTGAGGACAGTCTACAAACCTTACACCCAATGAATCATAACCATGTTGCAGCATTGGGATTGGTAGTAGAGTTTCACTACAAAGTTGAGAAGATGGGAAGAAACGACCAATTTCAAGATAAGTATGACCAAATCTCTCAGCTTTGTATTTAAGCATGGTTAAAAACATCCCCCATCCTTGGTCACTAATAGCTTTTGCCAAGTTAGGATTTTTAACCATATTCTTAACTACCAAATCTTCTACACAAATAACTTGGTTTTCGTATGCTATTTTGCGAGATAGCTTGTGTAGAAAGTCTTCACGGACTCTAGCTATTTTGCTAGAAACTTTTGCAACTAAACGTTTAGCCTTACGGCGTTTATTAGAATTTTTATCTGTCTTTTTAGCTAATTTTTTCTGTTTGCGATTTCTATTCTGTCCTAGTTTCGCTAATTGCTTCTTGGGAAGGTCATATTTTGAACCCTCTGAAGTTATAGCAAAATGCTTTAATCCTAAGTCAACTCCGATAGCGCCTCTAATTGCAACTACTGGAATATCTTCTTGGTTAAACAGAATAGAAGCGTAGTAATTACCATCTGCATTTTTTGATATGGTTACAGTGGTGAATTTTGCAGTTGGCAATTCTTTGTGGAACACCGTTTTCATTAACCCCAAATTACCGGGAAACTTAATCACAGAATCCTCTGGCATCAGTTTTACATTTTGGGGGTATTGAATTGATTGTTTACCATGCTTAGATTTAAAGTTAGGAAATTTAGCCCGTCCCTCAAAGAAGTTGACAAATGCGCGCTTATTGATTGAATGTTACTCGTTGCAACACTTGACTGTATGCAAGTCCTAGCCATTCGTATTCCTTTTTCAATCCAGGTAGCAACTTATCCATCGCTGCTTTAGAAAGCCCCCTTCCTGATTCTTTATACGCTGTGGATGTGGCATTAAGCATATAGTTCCACAACCATCTAGTATTGCCAAAACATTGAGCTAAATAGGATTCTTGCTCATCAGTGGGGTAAATTCTAACTTTAATTGCTCTATACATGGCATCGACCTTACCGTGTTTACATATTTATGGTAATATATATTTTTATAGTTGTGTCAACCAAAACAAAATATTTTGCTCGTTTCGTCGTTGTAGTCTTCCTGGTTTTCGCTGCGCTCAAATATAGTCAGACTACACTCCTCAACTCACGCGCAATTCATCTCAACACTGACCTGAGTACAGGTACAGTGTGAGCCTTCTTGCTGTTTAAGGTAAAGGTCTTTGGCAGGCATGGTCTGAAGGTCGTGGTAGCAATTTCATTGTACACCATTTCTGGCTTGTAGCGCAACTATAGCAATCGCCCCTACATATATGCTTTGAATACGGGATTAATGTGAAACATCGATCGCGTTTCTATTTGTACTTTTTCTATTAAATCACGTCTAATTAATGATTGTATTGCTTGCATAAATTCAGGTTTTGATAATTCCAGGTTAGCAGGTTTTTGGGCAATATTCACAGATTGATCTTGAGTCGCTAACCAATTAATTACCGTTTTTTCTGATTCCGATAAACGCTCTAAGTGAGATTTTAAATTAGGTTCTAAATCCCCTATATAGATATCATTTTGTTCAGTTAAAAATAAGGAAACACTACCATTAAACAGTTCAATAATTGTTGAAGCAATAATCTTTAACCACCTAGGATGACCTTGATAGATTGTAATTAATTCTAACCAATTTTCCTGATCAATTAACCCTTTTTCTCGTAAGATTTCGGTTGCTTCTTCTCCTAATCCTTTGAGATTTAAGGTTTGTGCGGAGCTATTTTCTGTTTCTAAATTGGCTATTTCTATGGGTTTTGTCCAACTCAGGAGAATTAAACAACTTTGATGGGGAGATGTAGTAATTTGTTTAAAAAATTTACTATAATCTTCATATTCAGGTAAATATTGACCAGCTAATTCACCTTTTTTTAAAATATCCTGTAGGTCATCAAGAATCACTAAACACCGAGAGTTACGAAAATAATCAATAACTGTAGATAAGGGGGTTTGTTGAGATTTAGAAAAAAATTCTTTGAGTTCGGTTTGTAGCGTTGACAGGGTAGGAATATTATTAAGGCTTTTCCAGATAATATAATCAAATTCACTATTAATTTCCTCTATCAGCTTAACTGTTAGCGCACTTTTCCCAATTCCACTTAATCCATAAATCGTAATTAAGCGAGTATGGTCTTCTAATATCCATTGTTTGAGGGTAGTTAATTCTGAAGTGCGGTTGTAAAAGGTTGTTAATTCGGGTGCATTTTTTAAGTCAATAATGGGGGATTGATTTTGGTTTTTGGGAGTGTGAGGAGAAGAAGGTGATCGAGCGGTTGTCGAACAGATATTCAAGTTATTAATCGCTACATAATCTCGTCCAATATTACTACTAATAGCTGAGGAGGAAATATTCTCGAAAGCTGTCTTCTCTAAGATGGATTTAAAATTTGTTTTAGTAATATCTTGCTTTAATGCTTTTGATAGTATTTTCCAAATTTCTGAGCCTGTGTTTCTCACATGACTTTTGCTTAAATGTAGTTTTTCTGCAATTTTGGAGTAAGTTTGAGCTTGTAAACTTCCCTTGAGTATAGCTTCTTGTAGGTAATCGAGGTGGGAGCCTGTCTTAGCAAAAACTAGGTCATCGGCCATTTTTAACACTTTCTCAATGTCCATAGGTACAGGAAAGGGTAAGGTTTACTCCCTAATATTGTAGCTCATTTTTCGTACATTTCGTATCTTTTGTACTTTGGCAATCATTGTATCGTACAAAAGTCCGTATTTTTCAAACTTTACATCCCCGTCAGGTTGGTAGTATTTTATTTGATAAGTATACAAGCCAACAAAGGTGTAGCCTTGCTTAAACCTGATGAACTGACAGTCTTATTTTTTGGCAAGACTGGTGTTGGTAAGAGCAGCACTCTCAATTCTATGTTTGGACTGAACTGGGCTACTGATAATGCTGTTGCTTGCACGAAAGAACCTCAGATTGCCTACTTAGATCGCTCTCACTATGCAGGGTTTCCCTATCAGCAAGTACGAGTTGTTGATATGCCGGGAATTGGCGAGAGTCTGACTGACGATGAAACGTATATGCCTCACTATGAAGAATGGATACCTCAGACCCATTCTTTAGTGTGGGTGACTCAAGCAGATACGAGAGCTTACAAGCGGGATGAGATTTTTTTGACCAAGTTCCTGCCCTTATTTCAGCCGTCTCTTTTCCTGATTGTTGCTCTTAATAAGATAGATTGCCTCGGTGTTGATGAAGATGAAAAGCCGTTTAATCTGGAGCGAGGAGAGCCTTCTGAAGCACAACTTAACCGGATCTTTGAAAAAATAGAAGATGTTTACCACATTTTTCAAGGTGTTCTTAATGGAAAAGTCAGCTTTGAGAAAAAGCAAATTATCCCGCACACATCTGTTTACGGCTGGGGCTTAGACAACCTGAAAACTAAAATATTCGCAAGGGGTTGAATTATGTTGAGTTCTTTGTTTGGAAAAAGTGAGCAAACTCCGGTTCGGCTTGTCATTGGTTTAAACCAAGTCGATAAAATGATTCCCGATGGGTGGGATGATCGGTTAAATATGCCCACTCAAAAGGCTGAAAAAGAAATTGAGCGTCGGAGCAAAGATATAATTCAACGGTTAAGTAGATACACTCATCTATCTTCTGACAATATCGAATATTACTCGGCTTTGAAGCGTTATCGGTTGCTACCTTTGCTGACTAAAATCATCAAAAATGCCTACGCGGGATTCAAACTCGATAACGTACAACCTGCCGATCCTTTTGAATTAGCAGATCCTGAAGTGAAAGCTTTTGCCGATGAGGAGCGCCAAAAAAGAGCAAAAAGTAAAGGGAAAGAAGTTAATGCCAAAGACAAAATGTTCGATGAAATGAGAAAAATTCTCTCAGAAGATGAGTTAAACTTGGTGCTCGATAAGTTCAGACAGGAACGCAGAATCCCGCCCAAAGTTGCTATCCTTGGCAAAGCCGGTGTGGGGAAAACAACAACCCTTAATAGTGTGTTTAATGCACAATGGAAAACGAGCCACACAATTGTTGGTACAACTAAGGCTCAAATGAAAGAATTTTCCCTCTCAAGCGGCGGAAGTTTAGCTGTTGTTGACTTACCGGGCTATGGACGTAGTATTGCAGAAGATCGAGAGTATGAAAAAATTTATCAGGAGATTATTCCTTCCTGTGATTTAGTATTTCTGGTTCTGCAAGCAAATACCAGAGATTTTGCCGATGATCAAGAAATGATTATGAAAATTTCTGAGTGGCTTAGAAATTTTCCTACCCCTCAGCGCTAAGGAGTCTGGAAAATGGCCTTAACCGAAGCTGACAAGAGAAGGCTTGAGCAGATTTTCGATCAATTAGAGTATCACGAGCAACAAAAGGTTTTATCGTCTCAACAGGCTTTTGAAAATTGGTTGCGTAACAGCGCTTATTCAATTTACTGTAAAGTCAGAGATTGGTTAAATGACCTTTGGAACTGGTTATTTGAATAGTTTGCAGACCATCATTGGATGGGAAGAGGTAACGCTAATATGGGAAAAATGACAGATGAAGAAAAACGCCGGGTGATGGAAATGCTGGATGAACTTGATCGAAGCCAATTAGAGAAAGTTTTAGCTTCGTTAGAAGCTTTTGGAAATTGGTTATATAATAGTGCTTACTCAATTTATTGCAAAGTCAGGGATGCTTTGAGGAGCTTGTGGCAATCCATTTGTAATTTTTTTAGTTAGTTGTTTGTCGCGGGAGTTATCTCAATGGCGTTAAGTGATTACGAAAAGCAGCAAGTTATAGAAGAACTCGACATTTTAGAAGAAACAACACGAAGAGTGATTTTAGCCTCTCTTGAAGCTTTTACAGAATGGTTAGCCAATGTGCTGTATGTAATTTATCTCAAAATTAAAGATGTAGTAAGCCGATTTTGGAACTGGCTACGTTCACAATTTTAAAGATCGTTCCCAGGCTCATGCTTGGGAATGTATGATGGTTAATGTCTGTTTGTTCAACTGAAATTGACAAAATCAAATCAATATGATTAAATATATTAGGGTAAAAGTATCTATAAAAAATGCCAACAGTTTTAAGATTTGAAAGCTATCGCTTTTATTTTTACAGCCATGAACCCAACGAACCTCCCCATATTCACATTGATAGAGATAATCTCTCAGCTAAATTCTGGTTATCGACCGTATCTTTAGCCAAAAATATAGGATTTAATGCTAAAGAGTTAAGAAAAATACAATCCCTTGTGGAAGTCAATCAACAACAATTTTTAGAGGCATGGTATGAATACTTTGGCAATTCAAACTGATATTCGTGTGAAAAATGTTCTCATCCATGAAGATGCTTTTAGTGTGGAATTAATGGATGGACGCACTCTCACCACTCCCTTAGCTTGGTTTCCTCGACTACTAAAAGCTAATCCTGAACAATTACAAAAATGGGAAATTTGTGGCGGGGGTTATGGGATTCATTGGGAAGAAATCGATGAAGATATTAGTACCGAAGGATTATTACGTGGTGCTGCGGCTCCTCAAAATCAAAGGCAATCCCTAGTATAAATTCTATTGTCGCTCATTTCAAGATTCTACCTTAAAATACTAATCCTAGAGCGATCGCTTTTATTGATATAAAAAGAGCGATCGCTATTATTATAAATAAATTTAAGGTAAAAGTTGAGATTGTATAAAACTTAATCCCTGATCAAATTGTGATATCATTCTGCAATTAAAACTATTCAATTCGGCTTTAATTTCTGGTGTATCGAAATCTCTTGAATTACGGTTTAAAAAACAAGCAATTGTTGGTTGATTCTGCTGTAGATGAAACAGAATTGAAGCATAGACTAAGGCATCTTGAGGCATCAAAGCATAACGGTTTTCATAAGTTGCTGCTTCAGAGAGAATATTCCTATTTAGCGGAATAATATCTGCATGATTCAATAACCTATTTCTATATTTTGCAAATCGTTTTGTTTCTTGAACATCAATTTCAACCAACAAACTAAAAAACTCTCTAATATTATTTTGAATCCGATTTTTATAGGAAACTGTGCGTTCAAGCTGTTTAAATTCTCGATCAAGAGATTGCTGCAAAGCTTTACGGTTTCTAGCTTGACGAATTAATTTTTCATGGGGTTCAGCTAAACTATAGGCGGGAATAATTAATGTTGCAGGTTTTTGCTCACTCAGTAACAGAATTTCTTCACAGCTTTTAAACTGTTCTTGCTCGAAAACTAATTCCAGGACAAAATTAGTCTCAACGTAAATATTCACGCAATATCCTCATATTGAAAATAACCACCTGCTATAGCTGTCCCTAGTCCTGACTCAACTAACCATTGTTGAGATTTATCACTCTCTTTACCAAAGTTTTGAGAATGAATGATTTCTCTTAACCAAGAAGTAACAATCATTTCAAAACTCTGGGAATTGATTTGATCTGCGGTAACTCCAACTTGTTCAAAGTAAGGTTTAAAAATCAGAGTTGCATCAATAATATAAGAAGGTTCTGTGATCTGTTTTTGATGATTAAGATTAGACCATAAATAGATTGAATCAGTAAAAGCCAACATAATATAAGGGGTTTTTGGAAAATTTTCACTTTCAAAAATTTTCCCGCCTAATTCTATCACCCAAGGAAGTGGAGGATTAGATCGTCGCTTCACTTCAACAATTAATATCAGTTGGTTTTCACGATTATAAACCGATATATCCCAACGAGAACGTCCAGATAATTTTGCTGCTAAATCATTCTGATTAAAGGTAGCAAGTTGAGAGTTGTTTTCGAGATTTTCAACCTGAAGTTCTGCTAAAAAACGGGTTGCAATCGCATTTTGTTCCTCATCGGGAAGTTTTTCCAATTCTTCCATAACTTGCTGAAGTAATTTATTCATTTTAATTTCTCCTTTTCTCATTATGGGTGAAGTATTACTAACTACGAGCATAAGTCAAATCATCATCTAATTCTTCTGGTGTGTAGTGTCGTAAAACTCCACGATCTCCCAAGAGTTGCCCAAATTCATATTTATCCATAACAGCCAGTTCTCGTGCTTTACCAAAGGATAATAGATCCTGGGTATAGAGAGCGATCGCTAATTCTTGTCGCAATTCCTGTTCAATACGTTGTTCAGGTAAACGAATTGCTTGTAAAACAGAATCAGAAATTGAAATTTGTAGTCCCATATTCGTTTATTATCAATAAATTTAAGGTAAGAGTTGAGATTGGATTCTATCGTTTAATAATTGTTATTCTGTTCGCGTCATTTTGGTATTTGATTGCTGGCGCTGTGCAATTTCAATTAACATCCTTAATGCCTCATTGACAGCTTGATCATTAGGAAAAGCTTGGGCAATATCAGGGTCTAAAAGCACTAAGTTTGTCCCCGCACGATACCGCTCAACATACTTCCCTTTAACACCTCCTTCCAATTGCTGAAAATCATACTCAGACAGCAATTCATCTTCCATTTCGTTCTGTTTATCCTTGTTCATAAAACCTCTGCTCCTGTCGTGTGGCTTTTCGGGCGCTGATGATTCGTACCCTTTCTAATCGATCAGTGTGTGCAACAATTAAAATTTGCCCAAACCTAGATATACCTATAATAATATAGCGGCTTTCTCCGATAGAATGGTTAGGATCAGGAAAAGTTACAGAAAGGGGATCATTAAATACAGTAACAGCTTCCTGAAAGGAAACGCCATGTTTCTCTAAGTTTCGTGCTGCTTTATCTGGATTCCACTCAAATTTCATACTTAGCTTACTTCATGGCAGCTTGGATGTATTGAAGATTCTACCTTAAAATACTAACCCTAGAGCGATCGCTTTTATTGATAGAAAAGAAGCGATCGCTCTTTTTCAAAAACCTCAACTTCACTTTATGGGATAAAAATCCGACTTACACCCATATAAGTATTAATATCAATCACAATTTCAACTAGACGAACTGCACAACGCTCCCGATATTCAGAGTCATTCAACAAGCGATCAGCATCACTAATAGTAATCACGGGGAGTGATGTAGAAGTTATTTCCTCGCGCATCACTTGTTCCAGAGAGTTATCACCCTTCATGCTCCGATTTGCGGTCAATAGAATCATCTGGTTTGATTGAGCTAATCGCCAAACTAAGCGATCATCACTATTGATTGGTAAGCCTATTTCATCAAAGGTGATAAATCGAATCAGTACCCAATCTAGCCAGCCACTATTTAAAATACTACCTGAGAGAAGTATAGCGTGTCCTCTTAAATTATGATCGACTAAAAAATTCATGGCTGAGACTTAAATTTGGCTTTGGCTGCTTGAAGTTTTGCTCGAATAGCTTCTTGACCAGGTTGGGGGGGTTGAGCGGCAATTCTAGCAATCAAATCACGATTTTTTTCTTCATAATATAGTCGCAGTTCTTCAGCTTCTTTAAGAACGATTTGATATTCAGCTTCAACATCAGAGCGATTAGCTTCAATATAAGCTAAAGCTGCGTTAATTTGTGCCTCTGTCAGATCAAATAATCCCCTGATAAACTTAGGGGGATATTGAGCCGTCACATAGTCCATAATATCGTAGATAGTGATGCGTGTACCTGCGATTGTTAATCCTCTTTCTGTACGGATAATAGCTGTTTGTTCGTTAGAGATGGTTGTCATACCCATAGTCTCCTAGAAGTTATTTCTATTTTAACTCACCGCGACTCCAACATTTAAAACTCTGTCTCAATAACAAGATTATCATCCTCTAGGAGCATCTCAATTTTTTCCCTCGTTCCCAGGCTAGAGCCTGGGAATGTCTGATCAGAGGCTCTGCCTCTAGTTTTAGGTGGCAGAGCCACCCGAATATCATTTCTGGGTAGAACCTAGAAACGAGAAAATACTAATCCTAGAGCGATCGCTTTTATTGATAGAAAAGAAGCGATCGCTATTATTATAAATAAATTTCTGTCGTTTCCTGGTTCTAGTTGGAACTGCTATGATCAGATAAAAAACGTCAACCTCCGCAAAAACCATGACCACAGTAACACTAGAGTTACCTGAAGAAATTTTTTCAGCCCGTCGCCTTCCCCCTGATTATTTTGTTCAGGATATGCGCCTAGCTGCTGCTATCTATTAGTCTCCTAGAAGTTATTTTTATATTACTAACTGATTTAATCACCTACAACAGGAGCTTGAGCTTGGCTGATTCTTGGGAGAATAAAATTATCCGTTGTGGTATTAATAGGATAATCAGTCTCTCATTTTCAACCCAAGAGATCTTTAGCCATCTTGTCACCCCGTAAGCTTTTCTACCTTTTCTGCCTATTAGAAAAACTATATATTAAGTTTTGTTAAAATTGAGTCCTATGATTGGCTTTGCTATTTCAAGGAGCACCTATTGTTGGTAAACTCTTTAATTAAAGTTTAATTGAAAATCCCCTTCAAAGAGGACACTAAAGTTGGGTGTTTTCCCCTTTGGTTGATGATGTGTTCAAGTCATATCTAAGCTAGAGGGTGCAGATTTTAATCCCATTCATCACACCTTAACCTATCAACACCGGAAAAAGTTATTGATTTTGTGCATCAACCCTAGAGTTGAATGTTGAAGTTTAACGAAAGGGTAAAAACATTATTCTTCCAAGTTGGAATCAAAAGATTAGGAGTATCAAGCTTTCACATCAGGTTATGGCAGTTACCAAATCCAGGTTTGACAAAAACTGATGGTAAAACCAAGGGCGGTGAAGTTTATTCCTCCCGGTTCCCGGCTATCAGTCTGTTTTGAAGTCAGCAGTTTTTAGCCGTTGAGATGGCTAAACATTAGGCTGATTAAATTTAAAACTTTCCTCAATATAAGGAGCATTCAGTTTTATGACCAGCACCACAACGGCATCACTACTGTATTTTAATGGTTCCGATGATAAGATTGATGTTGGCTACAACAATGAGTTAAATCCCCAAACTTTCACAATTGAAGCTTGGGCTTTATCCCTCACCTCAAATACAGGAATTGAACGTTCTGTATTAACTTCCCGCCCCGATAGTTATCGGTGGGGGTATATGTTTTATCAAGCTTGTGTTCAAGATAATTGGGAATTATGGCTGTTACCTCCAAATTGTGATTATCAAAAAATTCGGGGGCCAAAAGTTCAAGCCAATGTCTGGACTCATTTAGCCGGGACTTTTGATCCCAGTTCATCCGTAGCACGGTTATATATCAATGGTCAACAAGTCGCTCAAGAAACCGTAGTCCATCAACCTACCGCGCCGACAGGTTATAACAGCCGCAATATCTTACGCATTGGAGCAGGTTCTACCGAGTCGGGGTATTGTGTTGGGGGGAATTATTTTTTTAATGGTTATATTGATGAAGTTCGCATCTGGAATACCGTTCACAGTGCACAAGAAATTCAGGCGACAATGAATCAACGCCTCACGGGTCAAGAAGCGAATTTAGTGGCTTATTGGCGGTTAAGTAATATCTCCGGCGCCCAAGTCCCTGACCTCACAGGTCATGGTCATAATGGCAATATTTGTAAAGGTTCTATGGGTGCTAATATGATTAACCCACCCTTTACTCCTCCGTCCACTCCTGCGC
>NZ_JADEWU010000050.1:0-43796 GCF_015207485.1 Planktothrix mougeotii LEGE 06226 | reverse complement strand
GACGGGGAGACGGGGGGAGAAATCATTAACTCCTTATGGCTGATGTTTGACCCGCACTCCACACTCCACACTCCACACTCCGCACTCCGCACTCCTATAACAACCCAACGAAATGTAACGGGCCTTGTCCGGTAATGATTTCTAATAAAATTGCCATCATTCCTAACATGGCTAACCGACCATTCCAGACTTCAGCCGTTGTTGTCAGTCCCCATTCCCAGCGTTCTTGAGGATACAGCTTGGTTTGTTTACCGGGATGGACTACATCAGAGAACTTAATATTAGGAGCATCCAACGCTTCTATGACCATATCTGCTAAATCATTAATAAATATCGGATGGGTATTTAAGGCAGGAACTCGGTGGAATTTTTCAATGCCAGATTCTTCTGCCAGTTCCCGATATTCCATATCAATTTCTTCTAAAGTTTCGATATGTTCAGAGACAAAACTAATGGGAACTACGACTAATTCTTTAACCCCTTGTTCTGCTAATTCAGGAATGGCTTCTTCGGTATAAGGTTTCAACCATTCCACCGGGCCAACGCGACTTTGATAAGCTAAAACATGGGGGTTAGGACGATTTAACGTCTGCATAATTGCCGCCGTACACCCTTCAATTTCATCTCGGTAGGGGTCTCCAGCTTCTTCAACATAACTCACCGGAACACCATGAGCACTAAAGAAAATGGGAACTTGTTCCGGGTGTTCACAATGTTCTATTTCTTGATGAATTAATTCCGCCATTGCTTGTAAATAACCGGGGCGATTATACCAAGAGGGAATCACGGTATAATCAATTTTTTGTAAACTGGGATCTTGTTGCCAAAGTTTTTCTAAAACTCGAAAACTGGAACCACTGGTACTAATTGAAAATTGCGGATATAAAGGTAAAATAACTAATTGTTCGATTTGATCACGTTTAATTTTAGCTACCGCTTCTTCGGTAAAGGGGTTCCAATACCGCATCCCCACATACACCCGAATATCCTGACCTTTCTCTTGTAAAGACCCTTGTAACGCCAGAGCCTGTTCTTCAGTAATCCGTCGCAGGGGAGAACCGCCCCCAATTGCTTTATAATTTTCTTGGGATTTCTTATAGCGCATGGTGGAAATCATCCAAGCCAGAGGTTTCTGCATCCAAGCAAAGGGCAAACGGATAATTTCTGGGTCTGAAAATAGATTATACAAAAAGGGGCGAACATCTTGCAGTTGCTCTGGCCCGCCCAGATTTAGCAGTAAGACTCCGACTCGTCCCATAGCGGTCACAGGTTTCCTATCCTAAGATTTATTAACTATTTTAATAATATCTTGTCCTTGTGGGTTAAGTCGATCTTTTCGTTTATAAAAATTTTTCTCAATATGGCAACTATCCTCAGAAGCTTAAGTTACCGTTATCAATGGCTGTATGATACAATTTCCCGACTCGCCGCCTTGAGTGTTGGGGGTGAGAGTCGGTTTCGGGAGTTAGCGCTAACCGGGTTAACTCTCAACTCCCAAACCCAGGTTTTAGACTTATGTTGTGGGAGTGGACAAGCAACGTCGGTATTGGTCAAGTATTCTCAGAATGTTACGGGGTTGGATGCGTCTCCCCTCTCCCTCAAACGTGCCCAAAATAATGTTCCTCAAGCGCAATATGTAGAAGCGTTTGCAGAAAATATGCCGTTTGCAGATAACAGGTTTGATGTCGTTCACACCAGCGCCGCGTTACATGAGATGAACCCTGAACAATTGCAACAAATTCTCAATGAAGTTTATCGCGTTCTCAAACCGGGGGGGACTTTTACCCTCGTTGACTTCCATCCTCCGACAAATCCCCTGTTTTGGCCGGGGGTAGCCTTATTTCTCTGGTTATTTGAAACGGAAACGGCTTGGCAACTGTTAAAAACAGATGTACCTCAATTACTATCACAAATTGGCTTTACTGTCAATCCCCCTCAACTTTATGCGGGAGGAAGTTTACAAGTAATTCAGGGTGTTAAACCTTGAGCTTTTCTACCTATTTTTGGAATAGAAAATATCGGTCTAGGTTCCCGAATTAAGCTTTTTCTAAAGGTGCCATTGTTAACCCTTCTCGACTTAATTGTTGATGATAGAGTTCAGCTTGTTCTTGGGGGCCGACCCATACCGTTGCTTGACCGTCATAATGAACTTGATTCGTTAATTCCCAAGCGAGATCACTGGTCATCCCCGGAATATATTTCATCAAACAATTAGCAACGTGCTGAAACGTATTAAAATCATCATTTAACACAATAACCTTATAATTTGGATAGGGTTGATTAACCGTTTGGCTGGCGCGAGTTGGTGCAACAGTAGGGGAACTGGTCATCCCTTGAATTGAAGCTAAAATCTTTGTACTCATAATCAATTACCCTAATTTCAAACTCAATACACATTAAACAATAATTTTTTATCCTCATTCACCCCAACCCGAATCCTGTCGGTTTTGGGTCGTGATGAAAGTTATTATACCTTAACAGGGCGATTGCCGTTGTTAATTTTATCAGGAGAAGATGTTTTACCCGAATTATTATTAGATTTAACCTGAATTTTGTCAACCCGTAGTAAGCCCTTCAGGGCTATAGAAACCTGGTTTCTTAAATAGTTTATTTCCTAACCAAAAGATAACTATAGAAGCCCCGTTTCTGTTTACCGACTTTGGGTAATCTCCCTGAACTTACGGTTAACGCTGTAATTACTTTGTAGTGAGTGTTTTAGGACTCTAGGAAAGCCCTGAAGGGCTTACTACGTTGTAGTGAGTGTTTTAGGACTCTAGGAAAGCCCTGAAGGGCTTACTACGTTGTAGTGAGTGTTTTAGGACTCTAGGAAAGCCCTGAAGGGCTTACTACGTTGTAGTGGTCAACGGTTAAAAACCTCTAATTTACTTTGGGCGGTATGATCGTAGAGTACAGCAAAGTTTTGTCTAGGCAAGAAAGTGAAATTTTGGGAAGCGGCATTATGAAGTCAGTCACAAAAATCTCACTCGCAGAGTTTCTTTCTCAACCCAATATTGAGGCTTCTCCCGCATGGGAATTAATTAATGACCAAGCAATTCAAAAACCAATACCAACGCTGTTTCACTCACGGTTACAACGCAATCTCGTTAATTATATTAATCAGCATACCAATCAGTTTGAGGCGGTGCAAGAATTACGTTGTTTAGTTCCTCCGTATTCCCCTGTACCTGATATTGCTATTATTAATAGTAGTCGCCTTAGCGATGAAGACGGGCCATTTAATGGTTCTCCAGATTGGTTAATTGAAATTCGTTCACCGGATCAAAATACTTTAGAGTTACAAAAAAAGATTCTCCACTGTTTGAGTAACGAAACACAATTAGCTTGGTTAATTGATATCTCTCGTCAACAAGTTTGGGTCTGGCAGGGTGATGAGTTACCATTAGTTTGTTCAGGTTTAGATATTTTGCCAACTTTGGGTGATCTCCCTGAACTTACAGTTAACGCTGTGATGGCGATGACTCAGCGACACTACTGCCCTTAAATCTACTCCTCATTAAACATTTTATAAGTTAAAATTAAATTGGAAAATTCGGGTATAATTTTATGGATATTAGAACAATTAATTTACCCATTCCTTTAGAATTAATATTAGATTTAACAGAAGATCAATTTTATGAATTATGCCAAAAAAATCAAGACTTAAAATTTGAACGAAACTGCTCAGGAGTGCTAACAATTATGTCGCCAACGGGGGGAGAAACCAGCCATCGTAACTTTAATATTGCGGTGGAACTTGGCATCTGGAACAAACAAACTAAGCTCGGTATCGCTTTTGATTCTTCTGGAGGGTTTAAACTTCCCAATGGTGCGGATCGTTCTCCTGATGTATCATGGATTAGAAGTGATCGCTGGTTCAGTTTAACACCGCAACAACGAGAAAGATTTGTGCCTTTATGCCCTGATTTTGTGGTAGAATTACGTTCATCTAGTGATTCTCTCAAATCCCTACAAGATAAAATGAATGAATATCGAGAGAATGGGGCAAAATTAGGATGGTTAATTGATACCAAACATAAACGAGTTGAAATTTATCGCCCTCAACAAGAATTCGAAATATTAGAAAATCCCACGACCTTATCAGGAGAAGATATTTTACCCGGTTTCTTATTAGATTTAACCTTAATTTGGTAAACCCGTAGTAAGCCCTTCAGGGCTATAAAAACCGGGTTTCTGCAATAGTTTGTTTCCTAACCGAAAGATAACTATAGAAACCCGGTTTCTGTTTAGGAACTTGGAATTTTATTCAAAATTTCTATCTCAAAAAATTTATTCCCTCAGTTATTAAACCGTGTATGTAAAAGGATATCATAAATATAGCTCCAATGGAAGCTGTAATATAATATGCAGAGTCGCTACACATCGCTAAAGTAACACTTTCTGGTGCTCCAGACGCACGAAAAATACTTCCCAAAATTGTACAACCAAAAGCAAGCCACCTCACAGATCCTGCTGCTGCACCCGCAAGCGCAAAAATAAGAAACATAACTGTATGAATAAATAATATCCAAGCAAATGGTAATAATGCAGCACCCAAGAATATCGCCAAAATCCCACCCACAATTTAAAAAAAGTAATTTTGAATCTGTTTTAGATCGGCAAATTAACGTCACTATAACTTTAGGTGATAAAAATAATCGTAATAAAAATACTGTAAATATAGGTTCTCTTAACAGTTGTCCTGCTACTTCTTCTATTACTTCAGATCAAACTCAAGTTGAAACAATTGGGAAGTTAAGGCAGTTTGGACTAAGTGATGAGCAAATAGCAGAGGCGTTGATGATCTCATTAGAAAATCTTTCTTAAACAGATGAATTGAGTTTAGAAAATATTCAGGAAATGTTAAATGAGGAGAGTTAGGAAAAGACTTTTGACATTGTTTGAGGAGAATGCTAGAATTGAAGTAACTATAGTATTTTTAAATGAGATATAAACGTGGAATGGGCATCTTGCCCGTTACAGGTCACAGGTCACAGGTCACAGGTCACAGGTCACAGGTCACAGGTCACAGGTCACAGGTCACAGGCAAGATGCCTGTTCCACGTTCACAAATCATTTAAAAATGCTATATATCGCTTTCTCGCTTGTAATAAGGAATCAATGAAAGCAGTTAAGGCTACTGGAAAAATCAGTGAATATCAACAATATCCTTTAATGTCAGCCGAGCAACTCCAACAGGAATTAAAGCAATCTTTGGCTGAAGCGGGTTATGATTCTAGGGAGAAAATCGTTGATCTTGTACAAGATATTAAACGGGAAATATATCACGACGTTTATAGCACAAGATATCAAGTCCTCTACTGCAAATCTGTCTGTTGAGCAAAAACCGTAGTCTATAATAATAAGTTGAAAATTGCGTGAATACTCTAAAGCAAAATGATTAAAAAAACTGGTTTGGGTTGTTTTTTATTGATATCTCTGTCATTTTTGAGCTTGATTTTGGGGATAGACAGTGTTCGAGCCGATAACGATCGAGACGCAACCCCAGAGGAAATTGCTAGAATTAAACAGGTTTTAGCAGGTGAAGGTTGTTCACTTGATGATGATGATGACGTAGAGTTTTATTTAAATCGCAATCTTTATGAAGTCGATGATGCGATTTGCTCCGATGGAAAGATTTATGAGATTTACCTTGATCAAAACTTTAATATCATTTCTAAGCGTCAAGATGATTGAGGGTTAAAAATTAATGGCATAATCTGTTTGGAAGGTGCAATAATGAGGCATATAAGCACCTTCTAAGCACTGATACATAATGGGGGGGAAGAGGTCAAACAAATCTACAGGGAAAATGAAACAGCCCTTAAACTTTCAATATATAATTCAATCGCTTCTGTAATATTATCAATGGCTTCTTCAAAGGAATCACCTTGAGAATGACAACCTTTTAGAATCGGGCAAAAAGCATGATAACCTCCATCGGGTTCTTTTTGCAGAATAACGGTATAATTGTAAACTTGTTTATTGTTGTTATCCATAGTTTTTTAACGGGTTAGTAATTGACCGACTTTTACCACAATATCATTTTATAATAACTGACACTTCCCGCCTGTAAATCCCCGGTTTTGCAATCAGATTTACCTCAAGGGAAGAAAAGACTCACGGCTTGAGCAATAACTTAGAAACAAAAGTAACGATAGTTTAAGCGATCGCAATTATTTTTAGCTTTGTTAGGGATTATTAATAATTCACTCCAACCCCGACAATAAAAGCAATAGAAGCGATCGCCCTTAATAAATTTTACAAAAATCCCCGATCCACTTCCTTAAAGTTTTCCTTAAGATATACCATTAGAACTCTGTGAGATTGGAGAATACAACATACTTATAACTTAGATCTTCCCTTGCTGAACCCGTGCAGGAGTCCCCACGGCAAACCGTTCGCCCTATCCCTCTCGTCATAGATAACGTTAAATTAACTGCAATGAATACTCAAGCATTCCCCGAAAAACAAGGTCTCTACGATCCTCAACTTGAACACGACGCCTGCGGGGTCGGGTTCATCGTCCATCAAAAAGGGCAAAAGTCCCATGATATTGTTGAAAATGCCTTAACGATTTTACTCAACCTCGACCATCGCGGCGCCTGTGGCTGTGAAGTCAATACCGGAGATGGGGCGGGAATTTTAATGCAGGTTCCCCATAAATTCCTTAAAAAAGTAACCGCAGAACAGAATATTAATTTACCCGAACCTGGAGAATATGGCGTTGGGATGATGTATGGTTCCCCTGACCCCCAACAGCGCCAAAAAGGTCGGGAGATTTTTGAAAAAATTGTCACCGCAGAAGGTCAAACCGTTCTCGGTTGGCGGGATGTGCCTACGGATGACTCTCCTTTAGGCAATACCGCTAAGTCCAGTGAACCCTTTATGCAGCAGGTGTTTATTGGTCGTAATCCTAATATTAAAGATGATCTCGCCTTTGAACGGAAACTGTATGTGATTCGTAAATTATCCCATACCGAAATTCGCGTTCCGGGTCATGATCCCTATTGGTATATTTCCAGCCTGTCCTGTCGGACAATGGTTTATAAAGGGATGTTAATGCCTGTGCAGGTGGGACAATATTACCCAGAACTCCATGATCCCGATATGGAAAGCGCCTTAGCGTTGGTGCACTCTCGCTTCAGTACCAACACTTTCCCCAGTTGGGAGCGCTCTCACCCCTATCGTTACATTGCCCACAACGGCGAAATTAATACCCTCCGAGGCAATATTAACTGGATGACCGCCCGGAGTGCCATGTTTGAGTCGGAACGGTTTGGGGAAGATCTCAAGAAAATTCAACCCGTTATTAACGTTAACGGTAGCGATTCTACTATTTTTGATAATGCCTTAGAATTGTTAGTTCTGGCAGGGCGATCGCTTCCCCATGCGGTGATGATGATGATCCCCGAACCTTGGACAGCCCACGAGTCCATGAGTGAGGAGAAAAAAGCGTTTTATGAATACCATTCTTGCTTAATGGAACCTTGGGATGGCCCCGCTTCCATTGCGTTTACCGATGGAACCATGATGGGGGCGGTGTTAGACCGGAATGGGTTACGACCTTCCCGCTATTATGTAACGAAGGATGATCTGGTGATCATGGCGTCGGAAGCCGGAGTTCTGCCCATCGAACCGGAACGAGTCGCCTATAAAGGCCGTTTACAACCGGGGCGGATGTTCCTGGTGGATATGGAACAAGGGCGGATCATTGCGGATGAGGAAATTAAGTCTAAAATTGCCACAGAACAACCTTATCGGGAATGGTTGAATCAACATTTAGTTCCCTTGGAGAATTTAACAGACCCCGATGATGTAGAGACGCGCCATGGCGCGTCTCTACGGGGAACGGATGGGTTGGTTCAGCTACAAACCGCTTTTGGCTATACTTTTGAAGACTTGCGGCTGTTGTTAACGCCAATGGCGCGGGATGGGGTTGAGGCGGTGGGTTCGATGGGAACCGATACCCCCTTAGCGGTGTTATCTGACCGCCCAAAATTGCTGTATGAGTATTTCCAACAACTGTTTGCTCAAGTTACAAACCCCCCCATTGACTCCATTCGGGAAGAAATTATTACCTCAGCCGACACCACCATCGGGGCGGAACGTAACCTGTTAAAACCCGAACCGGAAAGCTGTCATCTGATCAAACTCAAAACCCCCATTCTCAGTAACGAAGAATTAGCGAAACTGAAAGCGGTGAATGAACAGGGTTTTCGTGCCATTACCCTGCCGATTCTGTTTAACCCCAAAGATGGGGTAAATGGCTTAGAAGCGGTCATGAAGGGCATTTTTGAGCAGGCTGATAAAGCAATTGAGGACGGGGTGAACCTGTTGGTTTTGAGCGATCGCGGTGTTGACCCCAATCACGCCCCTATCCCCGCCTTATTAGCCGTGTCCGGTTTACATCACCATCTAATTCGTCACGGAACTCGCACCCGCGTCGGAATTATTTTAGAATCGGGAGAACCGCGCGAAGTTCATCATTTTGCCGTTTTAATCGGGTATGGGTGCTGTGCCATTAATCCTTATATGGCGTTTGCATCTATTAACGATATGATCTCTCAAGGATTATTAGTCGGAGTAGATTACAAAACCGCCTGTAAGAATTACGTTAAATCTGCAACAAAGGGCGTGATTAAAGTTGCTTCTAAAATTGGAATTTCTACCCTACAAAGTTATCGGGGAGCCCAAATTTTTGAAGCCATTGGGTTAAATCAATCGGTGATTGATCGATACTTTAGTTGGACGGCTTCTCGCATTCAAGGCGCTGATTTAGAAGTGATTGCGAAAGAAGCTATTTTACGTCATACCAATGCTTTCCCTGAACGTCCGGGTGATGCAATTCCAACCTTAGATGTAGGGGGAGAATATCAATGGCGCAAAGACGGAGAAGCCCATTTACTCAGTCCTGAAGCGATTCATTCTTTACAAAAAGCGGTGAGCGTTGGGGATTATGAATTGTTCAAAAAATACGCCCAGTTAGTGAATGAACAAAATAAGAAATATTTCACGTTGCGGGGTTTATTGCAATTTAAAGATCAGGAGTTAACAGGCAGGATGCCTGTTCCACTGGAAGAAGTTGAACCCATTGAAGCGATTATGAAACGCTTTAAAACTGGGGCGATGAGTTATGGTTCAATTTCTAAAGAAGCGCATGAAACTTTAGCGATCGCCATGAACCGCATTGGCGGTAAGTCTAACACAGGAGAAGGCGGCGAAGACCCAGACCGTTATACCTGGACAAACGAACAAGGAGACTCGAAAAATAGCGCCATTAAGCAAGTCGCCTCCGGTCGCTTTGGGGTCACGAGTTTGTACCTGTCCCAAGCCAAGGAAATTCAAATCAAAATGGCTCAGGGAGCTAAACCCGGAGAAGGGGGACAACTCCCCGGACGCAAGGTTTATCCGCCTATTGCTAAAGTTCGTCACTCAACTCCCGGCGTGGGTTTGATTTCTCCTCCTCCTCACCACGATATCTATTCCATTGAGGACTTAGCCGAATTAATCCACGACCTGAAAAACTCTAACCGGGCGGCGCGGGTTAGTGTGAAATTAGTCTCAGAAGTCGGAGTTGGAACCATTGCTGCGGGGGTTGCTAAAGCCCATGCAGACGTGGTATTAATCTCCGGGTTTGATGGCGGGACGGGTGCGTCTCCCCAAACCTCGATTAAACACGCCGGACTGCCTTGGGAGTTGGGGTTAGCGGAAACCCATCAAACTCTGGTATTGAATAATTTGCGATCGCGCATTGCCGTCGAAACCGATGGTCAGATGAAAACCGGACGGGATGTGGTCATTGCGGCACTGTTAGGGGCTGAAGAGTTTGGCTTCTCAACCGCGCCGTTAGTCACCTTGGGTTGTATTATGATGCGGGTGTGCCACCTGAATACCTGTCCGGCGGGAATTGCCACCCAAAACCCGCAACTGCGGGAAAGCTTCACGGGGAAACCGGAACACACCGTTAACTTTATGCGGTTCATCGCCCAGGAAGTGCGGGAATTGATGGCTGAGTTAGGCTTCCGTACAATTAATGAAATGGTGGGACGCACCGATGTCTTAGAACCCAAGAAGGCCGTTGACCATTGGAAAGCCAAAGGCATTGACCTCTCCCCCATCCTGCATCAACCGGAAGTTGGGGAGGATATCGGCCGTTATTGTCAAATTCCCCAAGATCACGGGTTAGATAAATCCTTGGATATCACGGTGTTACTGGATCTGTGTAAACCCGCCATTGAGAAGGGTGAGAAAGTAACCGCTACCCTACCGATTAAAAATATTAACCGGGCGGTAGGAACCATTTTAGGCAATGAAATCACCAAAAACCATTGGCACGGTTTACCTGAAGATACGGTGCATCTACATTTCCAAGGCAGCGCGGGTCAAAGCTTTGGGGCGTTTGTTCCCAAGGGGGTAACGTTAGAATTGGAAGGGGATGCTAACGATTATGTAGGCAAGGGATTAAGCGGAGGTAAGATTATTATTTATCCCCCCGCTCAATCCACGTTTATCCCCGAAGGCAATATTATTATTGGGAATGTGGCGTTATATGGCGCGACGGGGGGAGAAGTCTATATCCGAGGGTTAGCGGGTGAACGTTTCGGCGTGCGTAACTCTGGCGTCAGTGCGGTTGTTGAGGGGGTGGGAGATCACGGGTGTGAATATATGACCGGAGGTAAGGTCATTGTTCTCGGCACCACTGGACGCAACTTTGCGGCGGGAATGAGTGGCGGTATTGCCTATATCTTGGATGAAACGGGGGATTTTTCTACTCGTTGTAATACGTCTATGGCGGATTTAGAAAAGTTGGAAGACCCGGAAGAAATTAGTCAGGTTTACCAATTAATTGCTAAACACGCCGAGTATACCAAGAGTCAAAAAGCGCTGAAAATTTTAGCGAATTGGACGGAAATGATTCCGACATTTGTTAAGGTGATTCCACGGGATTATAAGCGGGTTTTAGAAGCATTAAAAGAAGCTGAAAAATCCGGTTTAACAGGGGATGAAGCATTAACGGCGGCGTTTGAAGCGAATTCCCGTGATGTGGCGCGGGTTGGCGGAAGTTAACCTGCGGGGACTCAGAAACCGGGTTTCTTAAGTTATCTCTCGGTTGAGAAGCAAAGATTATGACAGAAACCCGGTTTCTCGGTGCTCTGGCGGGGGGTCAGAAACCGGGTTTCTTAAGTTATCTTTCGGTTGGGAAGCAAAGGTTATGGCAGAAACCCGGTTTCTCGGTGCTCTGGCGGGGGTTCAGAAACCGGGTTTCTCAAGTTATCTTTCGGTTGAGAAACAAAGATTAGGACAGAAACCCGGTTTCTAAGATTTATTCGGCAAAGGTTAAATGTTGGATTAATTTATCGGTTTTTGAATAATCTTCTAAAAAGTAACGGTAATCCTCTGGTGAGGGAAATTGCGATCGCACTTCTTCTAATGTCTGTAAATTACTCCGTCGTAAATCAATATAGTCTTGATAACTGGAAAACTCCCACTCTTCTGCTTTTTTAACAAGATTAGCACTGACCGGGTTTAAGTGAATATAGCGAGTTAAGTGTAATAAATATTCTTCTTGATCAACATGAATCGCCTGAAATCGTCCCTGAAACAGCGAACCCACTCTATGATAACGTTTATTCATCGCTTTTGTGTAAGAAAGAGAAAACGACTGCATTAAATTTGAGAAGTCATCGGTTTGCAGGTAAACTAATAAATGATAGTGATTGGGCATCAGGCAATAAGCAATAATATCAACCCCATTAGTAATTAAATGGTTTCTTAATTGTCGTAAAAAATAAATATAGTTATCCCGTTCAAAAAAGATAAGCTGGCGGTTATTTCCTCGGTTATAAACATGGTAATAGTTACCCGCTTGAAAGATGACTTGACGACGTGGCATATTAAAGGATGGGTGAAAATTTAGAAACGGGGTTTCTCAACAAAAATTATAGTCTGTGGGGACTCAGAAACCGGGTTTCTTCAGTTATCTCTCGATTAAGAAGCAAAGGTTATGGCAGAAACCCGGTTTCTCGGTGCTCTTGCTGGAGGTCAGAAACCGGGTTTCTTAATCAATCTCTCGGTTGAGAAACAAAGGTTATGGCAGAAACCCGGTTTCTCGGAGTCGGGGTCACACCACCCGCCAAATCTTAATCGTGTTGTCCTGACTCCCACTGACAAGGGTCTGTCCATCCGGGCTGATGACGAGGGACTTAACCGAATTAGAATGCCCAGTCAGGGTGCCAAGTTCTTCACCCGTACTCAACTGCCAAATCTTAATTCCAGGACGGGATAGCATCAACAAGTTCCCACTATTACTGACAACAGTCTGTCCATCTGGGCTGATGACGAGAGAATTAACCGAATCAGAATACCTAGTCAGGGTGCGGAGTTCTTTGCCCGTACTCAACTCCCAAATCTTAATCGTTTTGTCCCAACTACTACTGACAAGGGCCTGTCCATCCGGGCTGATGACGACGGGATTAACCTGGTCAGAATGCCCAGTCAGAGTGCAAAGTTTCCGCCCCGTACTCAACTCCCAAATTTTAATCGTTTTGTCACGACTGCCACTGACAACAGTCTGCCCATCCGGGCTGATGGCAACGGAATTAACCCAGCCAGAATGCCCAGTCAGAGTGCGAAGTTTTTTGCTCGTACTCAACTGCCAAATCTTAATTGTTTCGTCACCACTACCACTCACAAGAATCTGTCCATCCGGGCTGATGGTGACGGAATTAACCGGGCCAGAATGCCCAGTCAGAGTGCAAAGTTCCCGCCCCGTACTCAACTCCCAAATTTTAATCGTGTTGTCCCAACTGCCACTGACAACAGTCTGCCCATCCGGGCTGATGACGAGGGATTCAACCGAATCAGAATGCCCAGTCAGGGTGCGAAGTTCTTTGCCCGTACTCAACTGCCAAATCTTAATTGTTTTGTCATGACTGCCACTGACAACAGTCTGCCCATCCCGGCTGATGGCAACGGAATTAACCCAGCTAGAATGCCCAGTCAGGGTGCAAACAACTGAGGCATTTTCTAGCTTGCGTTTATATTTCGCTTCTTTGCGCTGCATCTCCTCCCAAAACATTTTTTTGTGTTGACTTTCCCCAACAGCCTCCAAACACCAACCCAACTTTTCCACATATTCTTTATCCTCCACCCTCAAAGCTGATGTAAAACGCTCTAATAACTCCAATAAACCCAGTTTTTGTTCTTCAATAGAAGAAACCCGATTTCTCAACATCAGCCAAACTTGTATCGAATACTTAATCTGTTTTCTTGCCCAAGATTGATCAGGTAAATGGCTCAAACTCAGCGCTAAATCTAAATATAAATCTGGAATCAGATGAGGGCGATCGCATCCCGCTAACTGATAAAGACTTTGATAGCTAGAAACAATCTCACCCACCAACATTTGCTTCAAACCTTCACTCGGCACTTTTTCCAATAAGCTTGGCAACAGTTCTGGCAATTTCGGACACACATCAGCATGGCAGAAATGATAGCGATCCGCCATCAAACCCACTAAAATACAATGGCAAATACCTAAAAACTGCGCTAATTCTTGAATATACTTTTCTTCCTTAACATTATATTTGTAATCCCGATTTCCTGTAAAGCCAAACTCCCGATCTTCCTCCTCCTCTTCTAAAATTAATAAATTTAGTTCATCATCCCCACCCCGTCGCTGAATTTCCTCTAAACTTTTGCCTTTATCTAACAGCATCATCCGGTATTCTCGCCATTTTTCAGCAAATTGACGGGCGATGGGATATAACACTTCTTTCCAAGGAATCGTTAGAACTTTTTCATAATGAGGGACAGTTTCTAACAGATCCCAACCCGCTAAATAAATTCGCAGTAAATCCCCATCTACTTTAGATTCTAAAACTAAAGTCGGAATAGATTGAAGAACATGATGCAGAACATCCACTGCACTTTTCCCATGAGAAGATTTGCTTTCCCAATCTGCCCCTTGATATCTGACAGGTCTTTCTTGACTCGTCAGGGGATAATGTTTGCAAAATTCTTGCACTTCATCGGTTAAGCGGGATTCAATGCGACTAAAACCTTGGGCAGCATTGGGGAATTTTTCAAACTCTAATGCTGGGGGTGAGATAATCACTAATAAAGGAATATTTCGATAATTATTTTGATAGCCTTTATAAGCCTTTAAGATCACGCTTGCAGGTGTTTTTAGGGGAAAAGTCTCTCGAATTTCTTTATCATCAGCGAGTTCTAGGGCGTTTAACAATTGAACGCGAGATAATATGAATTGAGTTTCCCGACGGTATTCTTCTAAACGTTGTTCATGTTGTAAGCGTCTCGCTAACTGTTCAGCTTCAAAATCTTGTCGTTTTTGCAGTCGCGCATTTTCGCAAAATTGGCGATAGTCTTCAAGTTCTCGATTAAATTTTTGTCGCACTCCTTCTAAAGCGGCTTGAAATTCTTGCCCACTGGTTTGCATGGCAATTTGAGCATCAATTTTTAAGCCTTCTAAAGCACCTTGAAATGCTTGTTGCCGTTCTTGTAAGGTAAATTGAGAAGCTATTCTATAACCTTCTAAAGCACCTTGAAATGCTTGCCGACTTTCTTCTAAATCCCACTGATTTTGAATTTGATAAAGTACATTTTCTCGTTGCATTCTCGCAATCATGGTTTGTACAAATAATCCTTGAGTTGCTGTTATCATACCTTCGGCAAAATTCCAAACCATTTTAATTCCTCCTGGGGTTTTCAGAAACCGGGTTTCTTCCAGAAACCCGGTTTCTTTTGGGTTTTCGGTTGGTAGGTCAGAAACCCGGTTTCTTCAGCATAATTCCTGTTAAGATAGCACAGTTATGGCAGAAACCCGGTTTCTAGGGTTCTTAGTTAACTTTCCGTACAAGTATTAAAAACTAATGTAGCCGCCGCCCAACGGGCAGTATCTCCAGTAGCAAATAGCTTTCCTGAAGGAGTATAAGCATTTCCTGAAGGGGTGACATAACCGATTTTATTTCCATCAGCATCATATACATTCAAATCCGCCCCCAAACGTCCAATATATTCACCGCTACGATAAAATTTATGCCCATCAACCGTTCCCGCTTGTCCCCATCCATAACCATGCCACCAAACAGTATTTCCACTAAAATCAATGGATTTATTATCACTAGGTGTAATCGCTCCAGAATCGGTATAATTTAACGTTTGGGGTTGATGTTCTAAGGAATAAGCAGAGGCGTTTTCTGGGTGATAGGCAGATGATAAATGCTCTTGAGAATGGTATTCTGTTGGATGAGATAAAGCGGTTAACTCTAAATTATGATGAGTTTGATGAAAGGGATCTGTTGTTGTATTATGGGAATGATGGAAGGGATCGGACATCGAATGAATTGAGGAATCTGTTAAATGATGATTACCCCCAGAATGAGTTAAATGATGTTGTTCAATTCCGATGTGCTCAAACCCTGAATTAAAAGGATCAGAATGATGAGAAAAATCCTGTTGATTTTCCATACCCGAATGATGTAAACTCTGATCAAAATCAGTCTGTAATCCCTGACTTGCAGAATCTAGATGTTGTAAGAAGTGTTGAGAATCAGCAGATTGAGAGTGACTAGGGGAATGCAACTCTATTCCCAAAGATTGGATTAAATGATCAAGTTGGGAATCGCCACTCAACAAGGAATTATCGTGATCGTTAGATAAAGAAGACATGGCGAGAGATTAGAAGCGATATTACTAATTGTAGTATAGCATCCAATCTCTACTATTGGGAACTCAGAAACCGGGTTTCTCAAGTTATCTCTCGGTTGGGAAGCAAAAGTTATTGCAGAAACCCGGTTTCTCGTTGCTCTGCGGGGGTCAGAAACCGGGTTTCTCGGTTTCCGATTTAAACTAAGATAAATTCAGCATTTGTTTAACCTCATCTAAAGAAAAAGTAGGACTTTCTTGTTCTTCTTGTTGTGCTGTTCTTAAATCTTGTAAATCCTGTAAATCTTCTAACAGTTCTTGAATTTTAAGAAATTCTTCACTGGGCAAAATGACAAATTCTTGACCATTTTTATTGATAAATTCAGGATGAAGTTGAATCATAATATTCTCCGATTAATTATTATAAGCTTTACTACGATGTTTAACTCGATAGATAACTAAGTTTTGTTCCTCAACTGCAAATAATACCCGATAATCTCCAACTCTTAAACGGTATTCTGGCGTAAAATTGGTTAATCGTTTGACATCTCCTTGTAAATTATTTTGCATCCCTTCTATTTTAGCAAGAATTCGTTTCTGTAGTTCAGACGGTAACGTTTGTAACTCTTTAATTGCTTTTGGCTTAAATTTGATGTTATAAGTCACATTTGTTCCCCCATGTCCTATTCCCTTAAATCTTATATGGAAAAACCTGCATCAGCCTGAATATAACCAAGTATTTTTGACAAATTCCTCGCTCAATTGAATTTCAAAAGGCATGGGCTATATCCTCTTAGTCATGGTTAATATAGTATAGCGTGATCGGTTCCGCCCAGCCACAACCTATCGCATAGCCACCGACCCAAACATCATACTTATTCTAAAAATAGCGATCGCTCTCTACCTAACTTAGAACCAGATCGATTATACTGAGACTATGTTTTAATTTGTACCCTAAAAATAGGTAGGATAAAAATTATGACAACAACGATCCAGATTGATATTTCTTTTGATTCCTTGATTACAGCAATTAAATCTTTAGATTTATCCCAAAAACATCAGCTTTTAGAAATTTTAGAAGATCAGATTTTTGAAGCGGAAGAAGAACTAGAAGAAGACCCTAGAATTATTGCTGAAATTGAAGAGGCGCGTCAAGCTTATCAAAGAGGAGATTATCAAACTATTCAAGATTACATTGCAACTCAGTCTGAAAAAACAACATGAGTTATACGGTTATTATTCCTAAACCTGTTCAGAAACAGTTAGATAATTTACCTGAAGATATCCGTCAACGAATTATTGAAAAAATTTTGTCTCTTACAATAGAACATCGTCCAGTAGGGGTGAAAAAACTAAAAGGGTTTGATCATGAATATCGGGTTAGAGTCGGTAACTATCGAGTTCGTTATGAGGTTAAGGATAAAATACTAACTGTGTTAGTTCTTCACTGTAAACATCGGAAGGATATTTATCGAGAGTAGAGTTGATTTTTATTGCTATACAATTAATGGAAATATACTCTCTACCAAAAGATATAAATTAATCATTAATTTAATTTAATATTGTTTATGCCTTTTGATTGACGTAAATTAAAGTGAATTCTTCCTATGCTGAATCAAAAGGTGGGCTAGGAAAATTTTATGGAAGAAATCACTTCAACTCCAAAATATGATCATCCTCCCTCAGAAGAAAATCCCAGCGATTTAGAACGATGGGGATCTTTAATTGGGGGAGGTGCGTTAGTATTAATGGGGCTTCAACAACACTCCTTAAAAGGCGTTCTCATGGCGATTGCAGGGGGTGGTTTAATGTATCAGGCTACTCAAAATAAAAGCACCCTTCATCAAGCTCAAGAAGCGTTAGGCTTAAATAAAAGCCAAAATATTCGGGTAGAAAAAACGGTTACGATTAATCGTTCTGTGGATGAACTTTATGAATTTTGGCGTAATTTTTACAATTTGCCAAGATTTATGAAACATATCAAATCTATCATTGTTTATGATGAGCATCGTTCCCATTGGGTGGCAACAGCACCGTTAGGAACAACCGTTGAATGGGATGCAGAAATTATTAAAGATGAACCCAATCATTTAATTGCTTGGTCTTCTGTCGAAAATGCAGAGATTGGAAATTCGGGGTTTGTTCGGTTTCAACCTGCACCCGCACACCGAGGAACAGAAGTTAAAGTTGTGATTGAATATAATCCTCCCGGTGGTGCGGTTACAACTACTTTAGCTAAACTGTTTGGAGAAGAACCAGAACAACAAATTGGGGATGATCTTAACCGATTTAAACAGTTAATGGAAGCTGGAGAAATTGCAAGAAATACTGATCAATAAACACTTGACATTAACAATTAAATCATGGAGAATTTAAGATGAAAGCAGTTTGTTGGCATAGTTCAAATGATGTTCGGGTTGATAATGTCCCTGACCCGAAAATTTTAAATCCCCGCGATGCCATTCTTAAAATTACATCCACTGCTATTTGTGGCTCTGATTTACATCTTTATGATGGCTATATTCCAACGATGAAATCGGGGGATATTCTCGGCCATGAATTTATGGGGGAAGTGGTAGAAATCGGCCCCGAAGTCAAAAACTTAAAAATTGGCGATCGCGTCGTCGTTCCCTTTACGATTTCTTGCGGTCATTGTTTCTTTTGTAACCGAGATTTATGGTCACTGTGCGATAATTCCAACCCCAATAAATGGATGGCTGAAAAATTTTATGGTCATTCTCCCTCTGGGTTATTTGGCTATTCTCATTTGATGGGGGGATACGCCGGAGGACAAGCGGAATACGTTCGGGTGCCCTTTGCCGATGTCGGGCCAATGAAAGTTCCCGATGGTTTAACCGATGAGCAAGTGCTATTTTTAACTGATATTTTCCCAACCGGTTACATGGCGGCGGAAAACTGCAATATTCAACCGGGGGATATCGTCGCTATTTGGGGATGTGGCCCGGTGGGTCAATTTACCATCCGTAGTGCGTTTATGTTGGGTGCAGAACGGGTCATCGCCATTGACCGTTTTCCTGAACGCTTGCAGATGGCGAAAGATGCAGGTGCAGAGATTATAAATTATGAAGAAGTTGATCCGGGGGAAGCGCTGAAAGAGATGACGGGAGGACGGGGGCCAGATGCCTGTATTGATGCGGTGGGAATGGAGGCTCATGGAACCGATGCCATGGCACTTTATGATACGGTGAAACAGGCGGTGCGCTTGGAAACTGATCGGCCCTTTGTGCTACGACAAGCAATTGTAGCCTGTCGTAAAGGGGGTACGGTGTCCGTTCCTGGGGTTTATGGGGGATTTATTGATAAGATGCCGATGGGGGCAATTGTTAATAAAGGATTAACATTGCGATCGGGTCAAACCCACGTTCATAAATATTTACATCCCCTATTAGAACGCATTCAAAATGGAGAAATTGATCCTTCCTTTGTGATTACTCATAAACTGCCTTTAGAAGATGCGGCAAAGGGTTATAAAATGTTCCGCGATAAGCAAGAAAACTGTATTAAGGTGGTTTTGAAACCTTAATTAACTTCACCGTAGCTATCAGGGTTGTTTCCTGATGAAACAACTCTGTAATTTACTCTTCCACTCCCCATTTATCGAATAAATCGTTGAGTAAAAGTTCTTCAATCCAAGTTTTACTAACAACCGTTAAAGGTAACGCCAGAACTAAGCCGAGAACCCCGAAAAATGTTGCGAAAAAGATTTGAGCCGTTAAGGTAATTGCAGGTAACAAATCAACCTGTTTTTGCATGACCAGGGGACTAAACCAATAGCTTTCTAAGTTTTGAATAATCACATATAATATAATAACTGCCAAAGCTTTCCAAGGCGCATCTAATAAAGCAACAGCAACCGGAAAAATCACACTCGCTGTCGGCCCAATATTGGGAACAAAATTAAACATTCCCGCTAATAAAGCATGGGCAAAGACAAAGGGAATCCCCAAAATCAGCAGACCAACAGCACTCAAAAACGCCACAAAAGCAGAGGTAATCACAATACCCCCCATCCATTGTAATAAAGTCATTTCACATTTCGATAAAATGAAATCTGCCCGATGGCGATAAAAAGAAGGAAATAAACGCACCAATCCTTGACGATAGGACTGGGGATCTGCTAATAGCATTAAAGCAAAGATTAATACCAATACAAACTGTAAAAAATTGGCAATCGAGTTAGAAAAAAACGCAAAGAAGTTACCCAATAATTTTTGAGCAAACGGCCCAAATTGTTGCGCGAGTTGGGTAACATTGGGAAGCTCAATATCCAGTTTTGGCAACCAACTGGGGGGATTTTCAATCAGTTGGTTCACCCAAATTCGCAAATTATCATAGCCGATAGGAACCAATTTGATTAATTCTTGAAACTGGTCTAAAAACGGAGGCAAAACAACACTAATTAACACAACACCCATGAACACAATTAAGGCTAGGGATAAGACAACAGCCCATCCCCGTTTCAGGCCAAACCGTTGTATCCGACGCACTAAACTATTAATGGCAATCGAGAAGACAACAGAAGTAAACAGAAGCAGCAAAATTTGTCGAAACTGCCACAGAATAATAAGGGCAATGATTAAACAAAGGAACCCGATCCAATCTGCCAGTTTCAAGACATTAACTCCTATTTAACGTTTGTTAAGATCCCTATTTACACAGGTTTAGCTTAAGATCCACAACTTGAAAATCAAGGTGGTTTTTAGACAACGGCTGAGGTTTAAGATCAAAAGTGAGAAATGCAGATGATAGTCAATATGCTACAGCCTCAACTTTTGAATTGGGAATGTCGTGATACTCGATCCATCCATACTGATGCCGTCAGAGTCGTTGCCATAAGTTGCGATGGCAAATTTCTTGCCAGTCGAAGTGATGATACCACATTGCAACTTTACAATCTGGAAACCCCTTCCACCCCTAAAATCCTGGCTGATCACTTAGAACGAGAATATCCCGGCTATGGGTTAGTATTCAGTCCAAATTCTCCCATACTAGCCGTTGAATCTGACAAAAATATTCAACTTTGGGATGTGATCACCGGTCAAAATCGGGTTTTGGACTTGGGGTTATCGGTTCCGATCTGTTCTTTAGCGTTTAGTCCTAACGGTAAACTTCTGGCTGCTGGAAGTTTTGATGGCATCATTGGGTTTTGGGATTTAACCGAGGATCAACTCCTTCCGGCGTTCAAAGCTCATTCTTTTCCGATTTGGTCATTAGCCTTTAGTCCTGATAGCTTGTTTTTGGCCAGTGGCAGTGGAGATGGAACAGTGGGACTATGGAGTTTAAATGGTCAGCATTCCGATGCTCTTTTGGTGGGCCATTCCTTTCCCGTTTGGTCAGTGGCTTTTAGTCCAGATGGTTTGACTCTGGCTAGTGCGAGTGAAGATCAAACAATTAAACTCTGGTGGCTGGAAATTGGTCAGGAATTAGCAACCCTGATCGGCCATTCCGGTGCGGTGAAATCCCTCGCTTTTTCTCCAGAAGGCACAATTTTAGTCAGTGGAAGTCAGGATAAAACGTTGAGGCTATGGCAAATTAGCCCAGATTTACAGGTGGGAACTTTGTTAAGCTCCATTCACACCCTCACAGGTCATGAAGGTTCTGTTGAGACGGTTACTTACAGTCCTTCTGAACCTTTAATCGTCAGTGGTAGTACCGATGGAACGATTAAACTGTGGCGGACAGTTGATTAAATCTATTAATCAAGATCTCTCAGAAATCAGGGTGTGACTTGTTAAGGTAATTGTGAACAACAAAAAACGCCCCCCTTTCGGAGAGCGTTTTTTGTATGATTTCGGTTAAAAAAGATTAACCATTAATTTGAGGAGCAACCAAAGCCACAGGAGCAGATTCACCCGAAGCTAAGTCTAAGGGGAAGTTGTGAGCGTTACGCTCGTGCATTACTTCCATACCCAGGTTAGCGCGGTTGAGAACATCAGCCCAAGTGTTGATCACGCGACCGGTAGAGTCGATGATGGACTGGTTGAAGTTGAATCCGTTCAGGTTGAAGGCCATTGTGGATACACCTAATGCGGTGAACCAAATGCCGACCACAGGCCAAGCGCCTAAGAAGAAGTGTAAGCTACGGCTGTTGTTGAAGCTGGCATATTGGAAGATTAAGCGACCAAAGTAACCATGTGCTGCAACGATGTTGTAGGTTTCTTCTTCTTGACCGAATTTGTAACCGTAGTTTTGAGATTCGGTTTCGGTGGTTTCACGCACCAGAGAAGAAGTAACGAGAGAACCGTGCATAGCGGAGAATAAGCTTCCTCCGAACACCCCGGCAACTCCTAACATATGGAAGGGGTGCATCAGGATGTTGTGCTCGGCTTGGAACACTAACATAAAGTTGAAGGTTCCAGAGATACCTAAAGGCATACCGTCAGAGAATGAACCTTGACCGATGGGATAGATCAGGAATACGGCGGCTGCTGCTGCAACAGGTGCAGAGTAGGCGACGCAGATCCAAGGACGCATCCCTAAACGGTAGGATAATTCCCACTCCCGACCCATGTAGCATAAGATGCCAATGAAGAAGTGGAAAATCACTAACTGGTAAGGGCCACCGTTGTACAGCCATTCATCTAATGAAGCTGCTTCCCAGATGGGATAGAAGTGTAAGCCGATGGCGTTAGAGGAAGGAACAACGGCACCAGAGATGATGTTGTTTCCGTATAACAGTGAACCAGCGACGGGTTCACGGATACCATCGATGTCCACTGGAGGAGCAGCGATGAAGGCGATGATGTAGCAGATGGTGGCGGTTAACAAGGTCGGAATCATCAGAACACCGAACCAACCGACATAAATCCGGTTATTGGTGGATGTGACCCAGTTACAGAACCGATCCCAGATTGAGGCGCTTTCACGCTGTTGAATCGTGGTTGTCATGTTAGGTATGATGGCGATTAAGTTGTCGAGGTACGTTTTGTATGTATGTACTTTACTTTAGGGCTTTTGTAACGGTTTGTAAAGTCTTTTCACTTAGTATTTAGTGATGAATGCTATAAGCTGGGCTAATGAATAACGGTCGTGATTCCCGATGAGATGCGTTGTTGACACTCCCACGGGTGAACCGCGTGGGATTCTCCTGTCTAGCCCCGATTGCTCGGTAATCAGGTCGTTGCCCCCTACTGTTTCCCGAATGGCTTCACAGCAATATTAGAGGAGAGTGCGAGACTCTGAGGAGTGCCAAGCACCTCGTCCCAATTGACGGCTACGACCATTACAGTCTTTGGCTCTGCCAAGATTTTTCGGAGCTTTCTGTAGTCAACAGGGATAATCACAGTGGTTGCCTTTTTCTCGCCAGAGGATGATGATTTGACTTATGCTCGCAGTTAGTAATACTTGACCAATTTTGAATTTGGCTATTGTGGATCAGCTTACCCTTTTACATTAGCAATATCAAAAGCAAATCTTATGAAAACATTTACTGCTATCATCGAAAAAGATTCTGATACCAATCTTTATGTTGGTTATATTCCTGGGTTTCCTGGCGCACATTCCCAGGGAGAAACATTGGATGAGTTACAGGAGAATCTGCGTGAGGTAATTGAGATGCTCCTAGAAGATGATGATCTGGTTATTAAGACAGAGTTTATAGGGACACAACAGATTGTGATCCGATAAATTATGAGCAATATACCAGTTCTAAAACCACAGGAAATCGTTCGCATACTAGAGAATCTTGAGTTTGTAGAAGTGCGTCAAAAAGGATCACATAAGCAGTTCCGTCACGAAGATGGACGCTGCACGACGGTTCCTTTTCATAAAGGACGTGATATATCACCTAGATTGCTTCGGCAGATTGCAATTGATATTGGCTTGACAGTTGAGGAAATGTTAGAGTATCGGTGAGTTAAGATAGAGAGCGATCGCCTCTTTTCTATTAATAAATGCGATCGCTCTAGGATTAGTATTTTAAGGTATAATTTTGAAACTAGAAAATCAGGGCTATAGTTTTTTGTCCCAAAGTATGATAGAATTAGTGTGTCAAAAAATAATTAAATACTATGACACTTGAAAATCTTGAAGCTGAGGTTCTTGCACTTCCACAAGACTCTCAAGTAATATTGCTCTCGCGGCTCCTAAAACACTTGGGACAAAGTAGGGAAAACGATGCAGAAGTTGAATTTAGCTGGGGTGAGGAAGCTGAAAGACGCGATCGCGAAATGGATAGTGGCGAAGTTACTGGCATTCCGGCTGAACAAGTGTTTCACAAGATTCGTGGTCTTCTGCAATGAAAAATGTGATATTTCATCCACTAGCAGAACAAGAATTAATTGATGCCACCGCCTATTACGAGGAACAAAAACCTGGGCTTGGGTTAGAGTTTTTAGGAGAAGTAGAAGAGGCAATAAACTTCCTCATGCTATATCCTGAAGCTGGCTCAAAGGTTAAAAGTTCTGCTCGTCGGATAATTTTGCCTAAGTTTTCTTACTCTCTATTTTATCGTATCCTAGAAGATGATCGGATTCGGATTTTAGCGGTTGCACATCAGAAGCGTAGAACACAATACTGGGCTGATCGAGAGTAGCCGCCTAAAGTCAGGAGTTACTTAGTTCCTAGTTCCCTGGTTCTACCGATCTTTAACAACTTAAGATCATTTTATAAGGACGATACGCATAAATTTTAATTCCTCATCCCTAGTTAGCGATCGCTTCTTTTATATCAATAAATGCGATCGCTCTAGGATTAATATTTTCTCGTTTCTAGGTAGAACCTAGAAATGATATTCGGGTGGCTCTGCCACCTGAAACAAGAGGCGGAGCCTCTTTAATATATTCCCAGGCAGGAGCCTGGGAGCTAGGTGAAGTCCCCTATACAGGCACAACATTCTAAGCCACCAAAAAACATATCTTGACAGTTATTATTATTGTTGTGATTAGCTAACAAATTACTTTGAATTATTAACTTAGCATCTCGGCACAGAGCAAACTGCTGACGAGCTAAAGGGATAGCATCAAGTAAACCCACTTCTTCGATTATATTTTTGATGTTTTCAGAACACGATGAACCATACAAAATTCGATAAGCACAAGCAAATCCCTTTTGGGGAGAAATATGCTTTTGGTAAGCACGGATAGAACTAATAGCAGCTTGACGAGTTATATCATCTGTGATTTCACCAACATCTAACAATGCAATCCTTTTGACTGTATCTGCTAGTGTGCTGACATCGTTTAAAACAAAATGCTCAGTTTTTAACATCAAATATTCTCTCCTCTTAATCACAATATTAAGTGTGCTTCAAACAATTGAATAAATTGCTGTAAGTATAAGTATGGGGGATAAGTAAACGCCAGATGCGATCTAGAGCAAGTGAGCTTTTTAGCATCGGAATTTTACTTTAGTTCAGCCGACATACTTAGGAGTTAATAAACAAATTTATTCATTTTATAATTTAATAAGGAGTTATTTCGATTCTATCCTCTACCCATTCATACCCACAGCTTTGGCAAGAAAATTTGATAGATTTATGATAAGTGGTTTGAACCTGGGCGTGCATTTTGCCATCTTCTCCTTTATGATAGTGGGTATGATAATGGGGCTTCTTACTAAGTACAATTCTGGTAATTCTTTTCTCAGACGGCAAATCTGCATCATTTTTTTTGCAATTTGGACACGAGCTTGAAAACAATCTTTTTGTACCTTGCCATAAGTCTTGCCAAAATCCCATAAAAACCTCATTTTTTACTTATTAAGTCGGCTAAAGCTGATTATGAAATAGCGTTTTTATTGAGTTTGCAAACAGTTGATCGATATAAGTTTCTAATCATGCTGGTGCTAAACCACCTAAATCATCATCTACAAGCAAGACAGTTCCTGAGTAATATTTCTCCGCAGCGTCCATAATGCCATTTATTATCCATAGATTAATAGATAGTGAAGCAGCGCTACCTACTAGAGGCGCAACTTGAGAAAAAGCTTTTATGCCTTCCTTGGCTGCGAGTTTTGTGCCAATTTTAGTTGCCATTTTTGTCGCAACTTTTGAAGTCAGTTTAGCTGCAAATTTCAATTTTGTTTTTAATAAACCTTTGTAGGCTAATTGTCCAACTAGAGGAGCAGCCACTTTTGGTAAACTTTTGGCACTAAGTTTTAACGCTACTTTTCCCGCAGGGACAACCGCTAGAACTTCTGCTGGTTCTCCAACCTGTGTCCAAATTGCAAGAATTCCTATGATATCATCGCCATAATTAACCTCATTTTTATCTATAATGTGTCCAATACCAAAAGAAGCTCGCATACTTAGTAATAATAATGCTGATAAATCAGCCATCATAATAGTTCCTGCTGTTCCTAAATCTTTACTCGGTATTAAACCTGATACTGCACCTACTGACATTGCTTTTATCCCATAGCTCCATCTCCATTTTTGGAGAGTAGATCGTCTAGCAGATTGTCGCAGTTTAGTTTTATCATTCTCAGTAAATGTGGGGTTGAAGCTTTCCAAAAATTTACCTAATTCATCTTCTAAACTCATATATTTGTCCTTTTAGGGTTATCTACTAAACTTTAACTATGCTTGTGGTTGTTTCCCAATTTTATTGTGTAACATCCAGATGTGACAACTCTAAAACAGTACATTTAGTACCCAATTTATTGAATAATCCTGAACTAATTTAGTAGATTTGGTTGACAAAGTAGAATCTTGTATAATATAATACAATATATCTCTTTTTTGTATCTACCCATGAAGAATAGTGAAGATGTGTTACAGTGGGCTAAAAATTTAATCCTTGCTCAAACAGGAGAAGATCTGACCGAGATACAAGAAGCGATTCTAACGGGTGTTTGGGAGGGGAAAAAATATCGTCAAATCTCTGAAGAATTTCATTGTGGTGAATCTCACATTAAAAAAGAAGCAGCTAAGTTATGGGAAAAGTTGGGTGAAGATTTGGGAGAAGATCTCAAGAAATTTAATTTTCGTTCTAAGGTAGAGAAAAAATATAGAGTTTCTCAAGTTTCTGATTCAGGCGACTGTTTATTACAAGAAATTGATATTAATATTTGTAATCAATTTATAAAAAATATTAAAAATACACAATCACGATCGCAATCTCCCCCAGAAACATCCCAAACCCAAAATCAATCAACAATCATAAACTTAATAGAAGCACCAGAATTAACAACCTTTTACAACCGCACCTCAGAATTAACCACCCTCAAACAATGGATATTAGAAGACCATACTCGCTTAATTACAATTTATGGATTAAGTGGAATTGGAAAAAGTGCGCTAACGGTTAAGCTGATAGAAGAAATTAATAGTGAGTTTGATTATATTATCTGGAAAAGTCTTAGTAATATTCCTACCCTTTCAACGCTACAAACCGAACTGAAAGCATCTTTTTCTCAATCTCAACAAACTCCCTTATCTACAGTTATTGATTATTTTCGTAACTCTCGGTGTTTACTGATTCTTGATGATATACAGAATATTTTTAAACCGGGTGAATTAGCAGGTCAATACTTCCCAGATTATGAAGATTATAGCAAATTTTTTAAACAAATTGCCACATTTTGCCATCAAAGTTGTTTAATTCTCCTGAGTTGGACAAAACCTAGAGAAATTGCTCCTTTAGAAGCCGAAAATAGACCTGTAAGAACTTTAAACCTTAAAGGGTTAGGAGAAGAAGCCATAGAAATTTTTAGAGAAAAACGATTAACCGATGAGGAAAACTGGTCAGAATTAATGACTCTGTATCAAGGTCATCCTTCCTGGTTAAATATTATTGCTGCAACCATTAACGAACTCTTTAATGGAAGTGTTGCTGAGTTTCTAGCCGATCAAAATGATCTGTATTTAGGGGATTTAGAACCGATTTTAAAAACTCATTTAGAGCGGTTAGCAGAATCAGAAAAACAAGTAATCTACTGGTTATCGACTCAAGATCAACCCGTCAATATTACCCAAAAACTGAATAATCTGGAATTATCTAAATCAGAATTTATGCAAGCCATACAATCCTTAATTCGACGAAATTTAATTGAAAAAGTTGAAGGAGGAGAGCGATCGCTATTTCTATTAAATCCAATTTTCCAACACTATATTAAACAGAAGCGAGGTTTTTGAAAAAGTGCGATCGCCTGCAGCTGGGCGGAGCCCATCGCTTCTTTTCTATCAATAAAAGCGATCGCACTGGGATTAGTATTTTCTGGTTTCTAGGTTCTACCTAGAAATAATATTCGGGTGGCTCTGCCATCTAAAATCAGAGGCTCTGCCTCTGATCAGACATTTAATTATACCTGCCTACTTAACACCCAAGACTGAATGATAGTATTGACTTGTTCAGGAACTTCATCATGGGGACAATGACCCGCCTTAAGAAAATATTCCTGTAATTGGGGATAATATTGATGAAACTTGCGACTGCGTTCTCGACAGTTCATCCAGGGATCACCTTCTCCCCAAATTAACAATAGAGGACAGCTTAACTGATTTAACAATACATCCACTTTTTCTCCTTGAGGACTTTTGAACACCGACGCAAACACCTGTGCCGCACCGGGATCACAGGAGGGACGATAAATCTCTTCCACTAATTGATCCGTAACCGTACTGGGATCAAGATAAACTTTCAATAGGGTTTTACGAATTATAGAACGGCGTCTTGTCCATTGGAAAATTAAAAAACTCACCCAATCTTGACGAAACAGCGATCGCATCGTTTGAGACACCATTTTTTTCCATAAAGGAAGTTCAGGACGGGGATCAGTCTCCGTAAAGGGCCCCGCACTGTTGAGTAAAATAACACCTTTGGCTGTTGATGGACATTGGGACGCAACACAGAGGGACCCATACCCCCCTAGGGAATTTCCGGCTAAAATTACAGGCTGACCGATCACCTCTGTAATAAAGTCGTGCAGTTGATCTCGCCACAGTTGACCACTATATTCGACCTTGGGTTTTCCAGACCGACCAAACCCTAATAAATCAATCGCCCAGACTTCAAAATCCGATTGTAACCCTTGTATATTTTTACGCCAGTGATCCGTAGAAGCCCCGAACCCATGAACCAGCAGCAGAGGGGGACGTTGGGGATGGTGTTCACCCACACGCACATAGTAAATCAATTGATCCCGCCATTGCCAATATTGTCCGGGGATCACGTCAGAGGGGAGTGTTGGGGTTGTGATCATGTTGCTTTATAAAGGAATATTAAGTTACATTAATAATATTAACAAAAACCAGAGAAGCGGAATTGACTCTTTAGTCTTCTGTATCAATAGCTACTAATTTTTATTCTTTAGATAAACACAGAAGAGTTATTTTGTCATTCTCATCAACACTGCAATCTAAGTCCTCTCTTGGCTTGTTTTCTTCAAAATCCCTTGATTTCTCTAGGGTTTAGCTTGTTTGTAATTCATTTATAATACAAAAATATACACTATTTTTCAAAATTAATTGTGTTTTTTCTTATTCTTTTGGTAATCTAATGAATGAACGGGTACTCACGCTCACCCACTCAGATTAAATTCCATAGCAGGAGAGAATTTACAACTATGCAGGGTGTGAGGTTTATCCACCACGTTGCCAGGGAGTTTTCCGTGTGATTGCTTTAACATCGCGTCCGGTTAAACGAAACTGGGTCACTATTAGCTTTGCTTCTACGTTGTATCTCTGTCCAATTTTGGACTTGCTTCTGGCTGACATTCCAGACCTGTTGCAAGCCGAAATTCGCCTGGGACTACAAGAAGCACTTGTGAATGCTGCCAAGCATGGCAACAAGCTAGACCCCAGTAAAACAGTCGTCGTCCGCTTTAGTCTAATTCAAGATCATTGCTGGTGGATTATATCAGATCAGGGTTGTGGTTTTAAACCGCCTTGTAAATGTCAATTACAGGACGAGGTTGATTATGAACCCGAAATCCAAGATTCTGATTTACCCCATGACGAACACGAATGTGGACGAGGGTTGTATATTCTTTATCAAATTTTTGATCGTGTGCAATGGAATCGAACGGGAACGGAACTCACGTTATGCAAGAAAATGATAACACCCTATGAACAACAGGATTGGTAACAGGTTTTAGACCTTAAAATCAGTCACAATAACCTTGTTCATAGCAAGTTTAGATCTCACCTGGATTTTAATGGTCTTTGTGTTTGTATGTCCAATCTTAGAGGACGTTGGTGAGGCTTACGACCGCTTTTTGGAAGTTGTTCCATGGGTGGGACAAGGAGGGGCTGTAATCTTTCGTTCTAGCCAGCCAACCGCTTGATTTAACCGAGGGATCACTTCTTGTGGCTGATTTTTGAGTAAAAAGACTAAGGCGGCGGCTAAATGTTCCCCAGCGCGAGCATTGCCATTTGACTTGAGGCGGTGCCAGTCTCGTTCGGGGATGGCTAATCGTTCTGCTAGGGCTTGAGCGAGTTCTAATGTGCTATACTCGCTGAGACTAGCTGTGCGGGGACTCATCTGAGGGTCTGAAAGGTCGGGGGTTTGGGAAGGGAGGTTAGTCATAAGGATAATTTTAATGGCGGGGTGAATTCGGTCTTGTATTATTATGCCAAGTCAATCATCATCTCAACCACCCTCACCGAATAATTTGACTGAGGATGGAAATCAAGACATTGAACAGGGGTTAGCAGAGGTTGAACAATCTCTGATAGATCTTAAAGCTCGATTAACCCAAATTCAACAAGATGAACAACGTCGAATTGAATTGAAAAACCGCATTGATGAAGTTATTCCTCAAATTCGTCAAACCAAGTCGCAACAATTGAAAGACGAATTGAAACAGTTAAAAACCCAGTTAGAAACCTTAGAATTTAATTTAGAAAGTCGTTTAGTGACTTGGGGAAGTTTCAAGGAACCTTTTTGGCAAGCTGTTCGTTTTGGGGGGTTAGGAATTGTGATCGGTTGGGTGTTAAAATCTTGTTCAGGGGGTTAATAAATTTAAAAGCTGCTTATCGGACTTGAACCGACGACCTGTTCATTACGAGTGAACCGCTCTACCAACTGAGCTAAAGCAGCAAAAAAGCAATATTCAGTACAATAGTACATTATAGCAAAACTTAATTGCAAGTGTCAAGTTTTTTTAGGCAAACCAGAGAAACTTAATCAGGACTTACGCATTCGGGATGAGTGAGCGAGACGCTCACACTACAGATAGCGTAACACGACTTAATTTGCTGGATATGTAGTGCGTTGGCGAAGTCGTGCGTCAGCACTGCCTCCGGCTCGCTGTTGCATCTTGCGTAAGTCCTACTGAAGTTATTGATGAGAAATTAGGTTAGCTATGATAGGGATGAACCCTGTTGCAACACCAAAATGAGCATTAATCTCACCTCTGACCAAGAACAATTTATTCAAATTCAACTGGAATCTGGGAAATATCAAACCCCTGAACAAGTCATCTCAACTGCGTTGTGGCTACTAGATGAATGGCAAAGGGCTGAGGCAGAATGGTCTAAAGATGTGGCTGATAAAATCGATGCTGCTGTATCCGCCACAGAAGAACATCCTCCCCTTGATGGTGAAACTTTTATCAATGGGATTTTAGAACGGTTTAAACCAAACTATTAAGATGCAACGATGAGTCGCTATGTTATCAACATTCTAGCCAGCCATGACCTCAACGAGATTGCTGAGTATTTTGCTAACAACAACGTAGAAGCAGGAGAGCAGTTTTTCCAAGAGTTTAATCGCTGCTGTCAACAATTGGTAAATTTTCCTAATTCTGGTAAAAGTTATGCAGAAATTCGTCCCTATCTCCGAGGATTATCATTCAAGGGTTATATTATTTTTTACCGAGTTTTAGATGATGGGGTTGAGATCTTACGAGTTTTGAGTGGTCGGCGGAACTTTACCACTTTTTTTCGGGGATAAATATTGTCTCTAAAAATAAGCGATCGCTATTCATAATAATGAATGATTAACCATAGGGATGACGAAAGTTGCCCCTATGTTTTTGTGCTTCTGTTCTGTGTGAATTAATTTTTTCAACCTCTCCCTAACTGCCGCAACCACCGCCAAAAACGACGAATTTGGATGTTTAACCAATGCCAAAAACCCTGAGATTGAGGGGCAGACAAGGGAGACGGTGAGGTTAATTGTTGAATAGCATTATCGCACTTTTGCACATCGGCATCAAGTCCCAGATTTTGATACAATTCACGGGCATTTCGATAAGCACCCAGGGAATCTTCAGTCCTGTTAATTTTACCCAAGGATTCCCCTAAGTTCGCCCAAAAAATTGCTTGATATTGAGGATTTTCTAATTGAATCGCTAAAGCTTTCTGATAATACTGAATTGCTATCTGATAGTTGTCTAAATGTTGGTAGGCTTCCCCTAAATTATTCAGAGAGATTGCCTCACCTATTTTATAGCCGATTTCCTGTGAAATTTCTAAGGATTTCTCATGGAAATTGATCGCCTGTTGGTATTGTCCTAATGAATGGTAAGCACTGCCTAAATTCCCCAGAGAGTTAGCAACGCCACTGCGATCGCCAATTTCCTGTTGAATTTCTAAGGATTGCTGATAGAAATCAAGGGCTTGTTGGTATTGCCCTAATGAATTGTAAGCATTGCCCAAAGATGTTAAAGCTGCACCAAATTGCCAGTTTTCATCTTCCCCTTCAGGTTGCCAATTTTCAGCTAACTGATCATATAACTCAACGCGAGTTGAATTATAACCGCTTAGATTCAAAAAGTTATCAACATCATCATAATCAGTACGGCTATAAATAGTATCAAACGCTAAAGAATATTGCCCTAACTGACAGCAATGATAAAAAATCTGTAAATACTCATTCACATCATCTAAAGTTTGCCATTGCTGCCGAGGTTTTAAGCGATTTTGATAAAAGTCAATTGCCTTTAAATGGGCTGCGGTTTGTTCCCCGGCTTTATGCTTTAAATACGCTAAAATGACGAGTTGAAAACTCCAGAGACGGTTCTCGCTTTCCAATAACCAAGATTGCCTGGTCAACTGCCGCAAATCTTGCTGAATTTCTGCCGTTGTTTTCTCCAACCCCGACATCGCTAATGCTATCTCTGCATCAAACTCACCCCGCAATACCGTCACGGCTGTTAACAGGGTTTTCAATTCTTCAGTTAAACGTTGATAACTAACATCCAAAACCGCCACAATTCCTACTTCCCTTTGACGGTGATTTCCCTTAACATCGGGATGGGTGAGTAACTGCTGTAAATTCTCTAATCCTAATTCTTTTAATCGTTCTAACCGAGGATTTTGGGGCGAATCATCTATTAATAAATCCGCCACTAACCGCAATAACAACGGATACCCGTCAACTAATCGGGAAAAAGCCTTTAATTCCCCTTGATTATTTTTTATTCCCTTCTCTTGCAAAAACGCTGCCCCTTCCGTTTCTGCAAAACCTGCTAAAGGTATCCAATGATTAAACCCCCGAATATTCGGACGTTCCCGTGTGGTGACAATGATCGCACTCTCGCTTCTTTTATTCGTCCAACTTCTAAAAAACTCATCATAAAAACTACCCGTTGCAAACTCATTCTCCTGTAACAAGGTTTCTAAATTATCAAATACTAATAAACATTTCGTTTGCTGTAAACAACTAATTAACGCCTGAACAAACTCCGTTTCCTGTTGGGGAATTGGAAAATTAAAATACTCTAAAACCTTGCGCGCCACTTCGGTAAAAACTGCCCCCGTACTTACATCCGCCCAATAGCTGCAATATTCCGTTTTTAATTCATCAAATACCTTCGCCGCTAAACTGGTTTTTCCTAACCCTCCCGTTCCCTCAATTCCCATTAAGGTAATCTCTGGATCTCGTATCCAGTTTATTAATTGTTTAATCTCTTCTCCTCGCCCCTGCCAACAGGTACAAACCCCGCTATAATTTCCCCCAATTAATACCCCAACTATGGGTTTAGTGTGTAGAATTTCCTTAATATCATCAATATCTTGAATAATTTCCCCTAACCGTTCATTAACTCCCGAAAACCCGGCTCGAATTTCCTCTAAAATCTCCTGTTTTGCTGCTTCCAACACCACCGCAAAACCCGATTCTACCTGCTGCATTAATTGACAAAAAAATTCCTGTTGTTGGCTGTCAGAATCCTTGACAATTTGCTCAAAATATGCTTTAATTTCAGTTATCTGTTCGGTAGAAAAATCCCCCCGTTCTGCTGATAAGGCTGCAATTTCTCCCATTAAACTTAAAGACATCGCAGCATAAGCTTTTCCGCCCTTCTCCGCATCTTGTTTTAAAACTTCCCGTAACGCCTGGGGAAACATTTGATGCAGTTTAAAGGCAATAGTCGAATACCAATAATCGGGAAAATCCGTTTTTGCAGTTGTCGCTAAAGCGTTAACAATCTCTAACCAAACCTCTTTTGTTAATGCCGTAACCGTTGCAAAATCCTCAACTTTATTCGACATTAACTTAACTAATTCTGTCTCTGGAATTTGTAAGAAAACCTTGTCAGAAGTCTCCGGTAAAGAAACCTTCAACCATTCTTTTTCAGTTGTTAATGCTAAGGTCTTTAAATTTTTCTGAACCGTTTGATCAATTCCTTCAATTTCTGCCAAATTGAGAATCACCAAAGCAATAGCCGCCCCCGTTGCTTTTGCTAAATCATGGTTGGTTTTATCCTGGGTTTCGAGTCGTTTGGCTAACTCTCCCATATCATTCGCCACCAACCCCCCAAACACACCTGCAACCATACCCGATAAGGTAGAAATAATCGCAGGTGCGGCTGTTCCTGCTATGATGGCTGTAAGGGTTGGGCAGAGTGTCGCCCCAACTAAAATTCCACCAAATAACGCGAGACGAGAGGCAGTTTGTCCAGGGATTAGGGACATTTTGGGTAAATTAGTTCTCAATTGATGAGATTATAGCAAGTCAACCCGGTTTCTTAACAGACCAATCTCGACCATGAAACAGCCCTACCGTCCCGCGTCCCCTTCACACCCCACCTTCTTGTTTTTTCTGTACTGAGTCAATACTACGCTGGGTTTCTTGAACAGCTTTTTGATTTCCAGTTTGTTGGAGAATTGCTAAGGCTTCTTTCCAGGTTTGTAAGGCTTGGGGATAGTTTCCTAAGCGTTCATAAACTTGTCCAATATTATTTAAAGTTGTCCCGATTTCGGGTTTATTATTGAGGGTTTGATAAATAGATAAAGCTTTTTGATAAGCTTCTAAGGCTTGGGAATATTGACCTTGACTATAATAAACACTACCTAAACTATTAAAAGCAGTGCTTAAATTTCCTTGATCATTAGCCAGTTTTGCAAAATCAATTGCTTTTTGATAAGACATTAAAGCTTGATCAGATTGTTTAAGTTTTTCCTGAATTTCACCGATTAAATGATGAACTTTGGCTGCACTCCCATGATCTTCTATTCGGGTCATTAATTCTGAAGCTTGTTTAAAATAAACTAACGCTTGAGAATCCTCTCCTAACTGACGATATAATAACCCAATATTACTCAATAATCGTCCAACTCCAGCTTGATCTCCAATTTGGCGACGGAAGGCTAATGCTTGTTGATAAATCTCTAAAGCTTTTTGAGTATCTCCCTGAATTAAATACAAAGCTCCTAAATTATTTAACGTGCGACTAAGATCCCGTTTATCTCCAACTTCTTCCCGAATAGTTCGAGCTTGTTGATAGAATTTTAACGCTTGATCATATTGTTTTAATGTGGTATAATCAGAGGCTAAATTATGGAAAGATTCGCCAATATTTACTCGATCATTAATCGATTGGGCAATTTCTAACGCTTCTTGATGTAATTTTAAAGCGTCTGAGACTTTATTTTGATCGCGATAGATAAATCCAATTAAATTTAAACTGCGACTAATTCCACTTTGATAGTCTGGGTTCTTGTTTTCGGCTTGTTGATTTAATTGTCGATAGGAATTAAGGGCTTTTTGTAAAACGTTTAAAGCTTCTGCATCATTGCCTAAATTACTATAAACTTCCCCAATATAAGTGAGAGTCTCGGCAATTTCAGCTTGTTTTCCTTGTTGTTCTTGCTGTTGTAAAACAGTTTGAAACGTTGCTAAGGCTTCTGGAAATGATCCTTGACGAAATTGCTCAATTCCACTTTCAAATAAAGCCTTAACATTAGGCTGATTAGGGGTTTGAGCCAATGTCACGGTTGATTGTCCGAAGGCGAAATTAAAAGGAGGTGCATGAAGCAGAAACCAACTGATTCCTATACTCAGGGAAACTTGCAACACCCCGGCACTAGCCGTTAAAATACTAAAGGGTCTGAATAAAAATAACCTGTTTTGAAACAATAACAACTTGTTCATGGCGATATTTTCAGCGTAAATAGCAAGATTCTGAGGAAAATCGGGAAGTCGGGAAAGAGACAGAAGATTAACTCTGTTTCCAGTTTACCCATCCTTCCTGTCGAGAACGATGAAAGTCACTTTTTCACATATTGATCAATTATGATACTAAATTTAACGGCTGATACCATTCTTAACCATGCTATTGCTGGAGATGATTTATCCCCAGAGGAAGGGGTGGTTTTGCTTCAGCAAACTGACCCAGCAATTATTGAGAATATTCGGCTGGTGAGTGATACCTTGCGATCTCAAAAAGTGGGGGAAACCGTTACTTATGTGATTAATCGCAATATTAATTTTACAAATATTTGTGAACAGCATTGTAGTTTTTGTGCGTTTCGTCGAGATGCTGGAGAAGAAGGAGCGTTTTGGTTAGAACTAAATCAAATTTTAGAAAAAGCGGCTGAGGCGGTTCAACGGGGTGCGACGGAAATTTGTATGCAGGGTGGGTTAAACCTGGAAGCAAAAATTCATGGGAAATCCTTACCCTATTATCTCCATTTAATTCAAGCCCTTAAAACTCAGTTTCCCCACCTCCATCTTCATACTTTTTCTCCTCAAGAAATACAATTTATTGCCAGAGAAGATCATCTCTCTTATGCCGATGTCATGATAGCATTACGGGATGCTGGAGTCGGTTCTATGCCGGGAACGGCTGCGGAAATTTTAGATGATTCTGTCCGAAAAATCATCTGTCCTGAAAAAATTAATACCGCGACTTGGTTAGAAATTATTGAAACAGCCCATCGTCTCGGTATTCCCACCACCAGCACAATGCTATCGGGTCATATTGAAACGCCTCAACAGCAAATGCACCATTTACAACAGTTGCGATCGCTCCAACAAAAAGCCATTGAACAGGATTATCCCGCTAGAATTACAGAATTTATTGTCTTACCCTTTGTGGGAGAAACTGCTCCGGCTCCCTTGCGGCGACGAGTGGGACGGGATCAACCGATTTTAGCGGATACCTTATTATTAACGGCCGTGGCTCGAATTTTTCTCGGTCATTATATCCCTAACCATCAACCCAGTTGGGTGAAATTAAGTTTAGAAGGAGCAACGGAAGCCTTGCGATGGGGATGTAATGATATTGGGGGAACCTTAATGGAAGAACACATTACCACGATGGCGGGAGCCAAAGGAGGAACCTGTATGGAACCGGAAACCTTAGAAAAAGCGATCGCGTCCTTGGGGCGTCCCTATCAACAACGAGATACCCTCTATCACTATCATTCCCGATAAAAAAGACTCGCTGAGATGACTGTTAATCTCTCTCAACGAGCCTCAAGGACACAACAGAAACTTAACAATTTATGCCACTAAAGAATCTTCAAATTCTTGAGTTAAATAATCCAGTACCGTATCCAGGGTTTGCTGTTTGACCCACCCTTTCATCACCGCAATTTCTCCAAACCGGAGTTTTAATTCATTTTGTTCTTCGAGAATTAAATTAATTTGGGATTCATCGAGCAATTTAGCTTTGCAGAGATAATAACCCAAGGGATGCCGATGTTGGGTCTGTTCCAATTGCGGCAAATAATCAGCAAAGAAATCAATGGTGTCTTGTTCTAACCATCCCAACTCAACGACAAAATCACCAAATCGTTTACCGGGTTCTTGTTTTTGTCGTTCTAAAATGGTGTGAACTTGATCACCCGACAGTAACCCGGCTTTTCGTAAGATTTCACCCAAGAAGGGAGACTCCCAATTAATAAATTCTTGTTGGGTTAAATAATCCAGTACCGTATCCAGGGTTTGCTGCTTAACCCACCCTTTCATTACCGCAATTTCCCCAAACCGGAGTTTTAATTCCCGTTGTTCTTCGAGAATGAAATTGATTTGGGATTCATCAAGCAATTTAGCTTTATAGAGATAATAACCTAAAGGATATCGTTGTTTTGATAACCCTAACTGCGGTAAATAATCGGCAAAGAAATCAATCGTTTCCCCTTCCAACCATCCCAACTCAACAACGAAATCGCCAAATCGTTTTTCAGGTTGTTGGGTTTGCAATTCCAAAACAGTCTTAACTTGGTCAGCAGACAATAAGCCCGCTTTTTGTAAGAGTTGTCCTAAGCGGGGAGATTCCCAATTGACAAATTCTTCTCGGGTGGAAAATGGAGGTGTATAGAGTTTTAACTTTTGTAATAACAGTAACCAAAAGAAAGGAAGATCCTCAATCAGATACCGTTTCCATAAACGTTTGGGTTCCGAAAACAAGCGGTGTAACCATTCCACACCCATATTACTCATCCATTGGGGGGAGCGACCTTTTTCCCCTGCTTCAAAGTCAATTGTTGCACCAATCGCTAAAAATACCTTAATATTTTTGAGTTGACTGCGGTATTTAGCAATCCATTTTTCTTGCTTAGGTGCTCCTACACCAATGGCTAATACGGTAGCTCCAGAGTGATTAATCCGATCAATAATCCGTTGGCATTCTACCTCATCTTTTTCAAAGCCAAAGGGAGGGGAATAAGACTCGATAATCATTTTCCGCCCCACCTTTTTATTAATGTTTTCCTGGGCGCGTTGAGCAACTCCCTCAGCGGCTCCCATCAAGAAAATTGTTACTTTTTCATGATTTTTATAATACTCATAGAAGGCTGGAAATAAGTCCGAGCCCGAAATTTTTTCTTTGATGGGCTGACCTAAAAATTTAGAGGCATATATCAAGATCTTACTATCACAAACCCGGTAGGTTGAAGCTTGGTAGATACCATAAAAGTCCGGGTCTTTCTGTAATTTCATTAAGTGATCGACATTAGGGGTAAAAACGACACCGCCCCTGGAACCTAACCGTTTAAGAAGTTGGGTTTTGGAGATATTATTAATCGGAAGATTGAGGATGTTGATGTCGTTAGCCATAGCGCTTTTCTGTCCTGTTTTAAAAAATAGTCTATTAACTTAGTTCTGGCGAAAGTTGAATTAACGTTATACCACAACGCTCAACTGGGCCATCGGCTAAAGCATGATTATCATATTAGAGCGAGGTGCTGACTTCTATTGAGCAGTTAGCATTTGTTTCCCTTCTGTTCTCTCGACTTTGCCAACCGTTTCTTTGACTCAGGGACTTAGCTCTCATCCGTCGCTGATTCATCAATGTAGCTATATAGAGGAATGAAGGTTTACTACTCGATAGCGGTGTTAAGGGGGAGGATGGAATTTTGAATGCTTAGATTTTACAACAAAACAGCCCAAAAATACGAGATCTTTTTGTAAAACTTCAAATTAATCTCTGTAAAGATTTTGTAAAGGCTAGATTCCGAACCCCTATAGTTGACTCAAAATCAATATTCAGATCAAAAATAGTTTGACATCGCAGCACCCAGAGTAAATACTTATTCCTCTGGATGGAGCCCCTTTCCCATCAACCTTGAATTACTGCTACAAATGAAGATTCATTCCTCAAGTTATTGCTAAAATACTAAAGCAAGTTGCATTTTCCACTGAGAGGTTCCCGATGATGGATGAAGGTGTTGTGAAATATTCCTGTGAATGTATCCCAGGAGAAAACGTTGCGGTTGAATTGATAGCTTCTTTAATGAAATGGCGGGATCATATTCATGAATTAGGATTGATTGGTGTCTATGAAAATGGTATTGGATTTGGCAATATTAGCATCCGTATTGCCAATAGTTTACAATTTATTATTTCTGGCAGTCAAACGGGACATTTAGCTAAACTTAATCCCGATCATTATACTGTTGTTACTGAGTTTAATATTGAACACAATCATCTCACCTGTTGTGGGCCAATTCAAGCCTCATCCGAGTCCTTAACCCATGCTGCAATTTATAGTTATGAACCGAATATTAATGCCATTATTCATGTTCATCACCCCCAACTGTGGCGAAAGTTATTAAATCAGGTTCCCACCACTCGCAAAGACGTTCAATATGGAACCCCCAAAATGGCACAAGAAATGTTTAGATTATTTGAGGAAGAAAATTTAAGGGAAAAGAAAATATTAGTTATGGCTGGACATGAAGATGGATTTCTAACCCTGGGGAAAGACTTAAACGAAGCGGGAGAAATATTACTGAAATATTATCATTCTTTCCTGAGAGGCTCACACTCTTAATCTACCCATAACCGCAACAAAAAGGTAATACTAGCAGGAGGTATACAGCTTAATTCTCACAATTTGAAGCTTGAAATAAATATTCATCAAATTCTTTTAAAGATGAGTTTCTATTAATTGTTGTTCTGTTCATTGATCAAAAAACCCGCCTAAGCGGGTTGATTTCCTAGGATTAAACAAGGAACGTAAATTAAGCTTTAGTTGGGGGAGTTACTTCTATACTAGGAGTTGAATCCGGGGGTTGTTCTTGTTTTTTCTCACTAGCAGATTGAACTTGTTTCAAATGAATCGTATTCACCTGAACAATAAAGTTTTCAATTGCTCTTTGAGCTTTTTTAGAGAGTTGAGCATCTTCCATCGCATCATATTGATACAGGGTACTCACTCCTAAGATAAATTTCTCCTGTTCCGCTTCTAATAATTCCACAGCAGTATTCGCCGCTACCCAATTTTCTTGAAAGGGAAAAGAGGTGACAATACTCGCAACAATAGCTGCAATTGCTGGACAAATTACAGGCAACCATTTTAACCAAGATACCCCAGCTTCTAGTTTATCCACTAACACTAAAATAGGGGTGACACCCGATAAAACAATCGTGGCAGTTTGTGAAACATAGTAAATACTGCGGCAGTCTCTTCGGGTCTTTTTATAGTCATCAATTAACTCCTGAGCATATTCTAATGCTTGGATTCTCGCGGCGGTAATCACCGAGTTATCCATAGGATTATTTTCACCTATTAAATTACTGCTTAAAATCGTATACAGTGCAGCATTTTTCTTCATTTTGGAGAGTTTGTCTGCCTGTTGATAGTTCTGAAAAACTTGTCGGTTAATTAAGAACAAACAAATCCAGGTTGCTGCTAAAATAATTTCATAGATTTTAGCGACTTGCAACTCAGAAACAAAAATGTTAATGAAAGCTGCACCTACAAAACCCGCTAAGGAAAAATACTCAACAACTTTTAGCAACAGTAGGAGGGTGGAGTTGGGTGAACTGGAAGAATCCTCAAGGGTACTGATCATCGACGCTGGGTTCGTCTCTACACTATTAGTCATGGCTTAAAGGCTAACGGAATAAGCAAAACAATTTTAATTTATATCATACACCCTCTGGAAGGGTAAAATTTTTAAATGATCTCAGAAATGAGAATACTGTTTCAGCAGTCGAAACCTGATCAAAAGCTCTATAGTTAGTTAAATTTTATGGGTTCTTGACAATTTGGCGTTAATATACTACACTTATATTACATAATAAGATCACCGGAGGGAAATTGGTGGAAATCTTGCCTATCAATTCTTGATTACAAACCTATTATGAACCGTTTAGAGATTGAAAACCGTACTATTTTACTCGCCTTAACAGGTTCCAGAGGCTATGGACTGGCAACAACCACCTCAGATTATGATTATCGTGGGGTTTTTATTGCTACAAAGCCCTATTATTTAGGATTTAGCTTAATTGAACAAAAAGATACAGGATGGACAGATGAACCAACCGATAAATTCTCTTTTTTGTCAAAAGATACCTGTTTGTATGAATTAAAAAAGTTTCTGAAATTATCAGTAGATAATAACCCTAATATTTTAGAATTATTATGGTTTAAAGACTATGTATATCTAACAGAAATTGGGAAAAAGCTGAGACAGAATCGCCAGATTTTCTTATCTAAAAAAGTAAAACAAACCTATTCTGGCTATGGCTATGCTCAAATTAAAAAGTTAGAATCCCATCGCCATTGGTTGTTGAATCCTCCCACTCATAAACCGACTGCGGCAGAATTTGGCTTAGTCGATACACCGCCGTTAACGGTTAGTCAAATGAATAGTTTTTTAGAATATTTGTATGGGTTAGTGCGCGATCGCATTGAATTTTTAGAACCCGCCAAAGAACTGTATCAGTTGTTAACGGCTGATATTGATTTTAAAGGAATTTTAAAACAATATCCCTTACCGGAAGACACCTTAGAAACAACCCAAAAATTAGCCAATTCTTCTCAAGATTATATTCAATTGTTGCAAAAAAGTCAACAATATCAACGCGCTTGTCGAGAATATAAACATTATCAAGATTGGCAAAAAAATCGCAATCCTGAACGAGCTAAAATGGAAGCTAAAGTTGGATATGATTGTAAATTTGCGATGCAAGCCATTCGCTTATTAAAAACAGGAATTGAGATTTTACAAACTCAATCTTTAATCGTTGATCGTCGAGAAGCGGGAGATGCAGAGGAATTATTAGCCATTAAAAAAGGGAAATACAGCTATGATGAAGTCATGGTTATGGCTAAAAGTTTGTATCAAAAATTGGATGAAGCCGAGGAAAATTCCACGTTACCCAAACAAGTCAATGGGGAAACTGTGAATCAACTTTGTATTGAATTAGTTTCTCAGCAGGGATTTTAAAAGGGTGTGTTGACTGTAGCAATTCGGTACAGGAATCTCCACCCAAGAGCTATAGCACTACTTGAAGAGGGAACACCGAACAGTAAGAAGTGAAAGGGTTTGCTGGATTTAGAAATGTCCTAACTATAATGCGTAGCGCTATATATGCTTTGATTAATATTAGAAATTCCGGTTAATATGGCTAAGGTTTGACCTTGATTTTGAACCTGTAATGCGCCATTATTAATCGTGAAATTCAATTGTTCAAAGGTTAATCCGTCTGTGAGCACTAAAACATCTTGACCTTGTGTAAAATCCGTAATCAGTTGTTGACCCTGAACCTCAATTAAAAACAAATCGTTTCCTTGACCCCCTGTTAAAGTATTATTGCCATTTCCTCCTCCTAAAATATCATCCCCATTTTCGCCAAAAATGCGATCATTTCCTTCCCCTCCCATTAATGTATCCTGATCAGAACCGCCATGCAGGGTATCATTTCCCGCTTCACCATGAATAATATCCTGTCCTTCATTTCCACTCAGAAAATCATCCCCATTTCCCCCACATAATTCGTCGTTATCCTCGCCATTCGTAACGGTGGTTTTCGTTGCAGTCCCGCCATAAAGGGTGTCGTTTCCCTCTCCTCCACACAGGGTATCTTTCCCTAAATCTCCATAAAGTTCATCGGCATCCTCATCCCCAAAAACTTGATCATCTCCTTTCCCCGCATTGAGTTTATCGCTTCCAAAACCGCCACTGAGAGTATCATGATTCCCATTTCCAAATATTAGATCAACTCCCTCTCCTCCAAATAATAAATCCTGTCCGGGGGGGTTCTCAAATTTAGGTTCGTTGGTATCGCCAATGACAGTATCATCTCCTAAGTCTCCTATGAGGGTATCATTTCCTAAATCGCCATAAATTAGATCGTTATTTTTCCCCCCAAAAATAGCATCGTTATCTTTACCGCCATAAAGTTTATCTGCACCTTCACTGGCGTTAAGATAGTCTAATCCTTGATTTCCAAATAGTACATCTATTTCATTCGGTTTCCCGGTGCTACTCTTAATTCCTTGACCTCCATAAACATTATCATCCCCATTTTTTCCATAGACTTCATCACTTCCTACTCCACCAAATAAGACATTTTTTTTGTCATCTCCTTGTAATTGATCATTGCTATCACTACCATTAATTGTATCTTCCCCAGCATTGGGAATAATATTATTAATTGTTGGAGGAGTTAAGGGATTACAACCACACTCAGGATTGAGATTTAAGTTAATATTAGGAATGGGTTCGGGTGTGGGTTCGGGTGTGGGTTCTGGGGTGGGTTCTGGGG
>NZ_JADEWU010000006.1:0-149969 GCF_015207485.1 Planktothrix mougeotii LEGE 06226 | reverse complement strand
GTCCCCCCCGTCCCCTGTCCCCTACTCCCTACTATAATTAAATCAAAAGAGGGATTGACAAATTTACAAAACCATGACAAGATTGATAATTGTGCAAATGAATAAAAAAGCGGAACTGGCGGAATTGGTAGACGCGCTAGATTCAGGTTCTAGTGTTCGCAAGGACTTCCGGGTTCAAGTCCCGGGTTCCGCATCTGACAGGTAGGGGCGTGGTTTCCTCGCCCTAATCTGATTTTACTCTTTTGGTAGGCCACACCCGATTTAACGATTTAACAGGCAAGATGCCTGTTCCACACTGATCATGTTAACGAGTCTGCAAAATCCCTTAGTGAAGCAAATTCGCAAACTTCACCAAGCGAAGGGACGCAAAGAACAACAGTTATTTTTATTAGAAGGAACCCACTTAGTTGAAGAAGCTTCTGCTGCGGGCTATCCCTTAACCACAATTTGTTATACTTCACTGTGGCAAGATCGTCACCAACCTTTATGGGATAGTTTACGCCAACAAACGCCCCGATTTGAACGGGTCAGTCCAGAGGTACTCGAAGCGATGGCGACAACGGTTCATCCTGATGGCGTAATTGCCTTAGCGCCTCGCTTGGAGTTGAAACCCCAAGCACTTCAGGGTTTAGGAATTGCCTTAGAAACGTTACAAGATCCGGGTAACTTAGGAACCATTATTCGCACCGCCACCGCCGCCGGAGTAGACGGGTTGTGGCTGAGTGCTGATAGTGTCGATTTAGATCACCCCAAAGTGTTAAGGGCCTCTGCGGGAGCTTGGTTTCGTTTAAATAAAACAGTAAGCTTTAATTTAGCCGACGATATTATCCGATTTCAGCAACAAGGATTACAAATTGTAGCGACGGTTCCCCAAGCCTCCCTATCCTATTGGCAATTAGATTTTACCCAACCCACGTTGATGGTTTTTGGGAATGAAGGGGGTGGACTTTCTCCTGAGCTTCAGGCTTTAGCGGATCATCAAGTTCAAATTCCCTTACAGCGAGGGGTAGAGTCTCTGAATGTTGGCATTTGTGCGGCCCTCATGCTCTATGAAGCTCAACGCCAACGAACCGGGGTGTGACGGTTGACGGGTAAAGCTTACTCTACTGCTCTGTCTGATCCCCTTGCCTTTATTTTTGTGTATGTCGATCTTTTAAATATTGTTCAATATCAGAAATTGCTTCTTCCAAATCTGATAAACTAATCCCTTCCGGGTGTTTAGAGGGACGAGGGGAAGATCCCGATTTTTCTGGGGGTGCAGCTTGAGGGGGGGGAGTCACGGTATCGGGTTCTTGAAATGCACTTAATAATTCTTGATCAAAAGACTCAATGAATTTTTCGGCGGCACTACGACGAAGATCTTGCTGATTTTTATTCATGACGGGGTGACTCCTGAAACGGTAAATCTCTCTCGCTAAAAACAAATAAACCTGTTAAATTAGATTCCCAAAGGATAGAACGGTCGGAGAACTTCAAGCTCAAGGTAAAGACACCGAGGAAAGGTTAGACTAAACCTAACCTAACACGTTTACAAGGGCTGATTTGTTTTGAATTGTGTTTTGACACAAACAGAACCTCGTGGCTTGGCACGGAAGCATCCACAAGGTCTAGAATGTTGATCTAAACTACTCACATTCATTCTTGATGGAGCCGTTGATTCATGGACGAGAAAACCCCCCCCGCTATTGTCAGACCCAAACCTGCTCTGGAAATTCAATTGACACCCGCAGGAAGTGAAAAATCCATTCGTCCTTCCCGTCCACATTCTGATTCTGATAGAAATAGACCCTCTTTTAGTAAACCTCGGCGAGTCGATCACACACCCCCTAAACCCTGGGTTGAACTCGAAGAAGCCCAAAATGCAACCGGGGATGTTTTTCGTTTGGGGGATCTGATCCAGGTGAGAGCACCTTGGGGAGAAATAGCGATCGCACAGATCGACCATTTCTATGAAGTGGCTCCAGGAAGTCTGTGGGCACAGTTTGTCCCAACGGAGGAACGAGAGGAATGGACGTGGAAAGGCGGCTCGATCCGGGCAGAATTATTAAAAAAAGCTTAGGATCAGGAATTAGTCATCAGTTATCTGTTATCTAAAATTGGTTTTGAGTTAACCCTTAACCGATAACAGACGACTGATGAGTGATGACGGATTACTGAGGGCTGGCTCAATCAGGATACTGGATGGATGAAAGCTGAATATCAAGCTGTTAATATTTTAATCATTGATGATTCTCCGATCAACCTTAAATATTTAGGAAAACTCCTGAGTTTGCAAGGCTACCAAGTTCAACTCGCTAATTCTGGGGAATTGGGATTAAAGGTTGCCAGGGAAACTCTTCCAGATGTCATCATATTGGATATTATGATGCCCGGTTTGGATGGATATGAAGTCTGTCAACGTCTGAAAGTTGATTTGACAACGCAGCATATTCCGGTTATCTTTGTTAGCGTAATTGAAGAGGTTTCTGAAAAAGTAAAAGCGTTTCAAATTGGGGCGGCAGACTATCTAACTAAACCTTTACAAAAAGATGAAATTTTGGCTCGTATTCACCATCAACTAACGATCCAAAGTTTACATCGTCAATTAAAAGCCCAAAATCTGCAACTCCGGGCTGAAATTACAACCCGTCAACAACTCGAAGAAAAATTTACGAAAGCCTTTTTTAATAGTCCGAATCCTATTAGTTTAATGACCTATGATGAAGGCTATTTTTTAGATGTTAATCCCAGTTTCCTCAAAACTTTTGGCTATGAAGAATTTGAAGTCATTGGTCAAACTGCGATTGAGTTAAACCTGTGGGTTAATCCTGAAGATGAATCTCAATTAAAACAATATCTGCAACAGGGAAATTCGATTCATAATCAAATGATTCAACAGCGAACCAAAGCGGGTCAAATCAAAACGTTGTTATTATCAGCAGAATTAATTGCATTAGAAGAAAAAACTTGTATTTTATCAATTATTAATGATATTACCGAGCAAGAATTAGCTCAACAAGATCGGCAAGAAGCTGAAGAAGCTTTAAGAAAAAGTGAAAAAAAATATCGGAATTTAGTTGAAACCTCTCAAGATATTATTTGGTCAGCTAATTTAAAGGGTTGTTATACCTTTGTGAATCCAGCCGTTAAAACGATTCTGGAATATGAACCGGAAGAAGTGATGGGTCGTCTTTTTTCCCATTTTGTTCCTCTAACTCAAGTTTCTTATGTTCAAAAGGTATTTCAACCAGTATTAGCAGGTCAAGCTTTAGTCCGACACCACCTGATTAATGTTTCTAAATCAGGAAAATGGGTACATTTGTTAGTAAATGCCTTTCCGGTTTATAATGCTCAAGGAGACGTGATTGGGATAACGGGAACCGCATCGGATATTACAGAACAAAAAACAACGGAACGCGCCTTACAAATGATTGTGGAAGGAACGGCTTCCAAAACAGGTCAAGAGTTTTTTCGTTCCTGCGTTTACTATTTAGCGGAAGTTTTACAAGTTCGTTATGTGGGGGTTTTTAAACTTTTAAAGACTGCTCCCCCTCAACTTGCTAATTTAGCTTTTTGGGATGGGGAAAAATGGAGCGATCGCTGGCTTTATGACTTAATAGGAACCCCCTGTGAGCAGGTGATTAAAATGGCTCAGTCCTGTCATTTTAGCGAAAATGTACAGATTTTATTTCCTGATGATCAAGACTTGACAGAATTACAAGCCCAAAGTTATTGGGGGATTCCTTTATTTAATTCTGATCATGATATTATTGGAATATTAATTGTTATAGATATTCACAATAAACAACTGAATGTTAGTCAAGAATCTCTTCTGAAAATTTTTGCTGATCGAGCCGGGGCGGAACTGGAACGACAATTAGCAGAAGAATTATTGGAATATCGATCTCGAATGGATCATCTCCTCAGCGATATTTCTCGGCTGTTTATTAATGAAACCCTAGAAAATACAATTCGTTCTACCCTACAAGAAATTGCTCAATTTCTCCAGTGTGATTGGACATTTATTTTTAATTGTAATTCTCCCCATACTCCCTGGAATATTACGGCTCAATGGTGGCTGAATGAACCCCAAAATGGAACCCATTCTAACCCGGTTTTATCGGTGCAAACGTTACCCTGGATTCATCAACAATTACAATCTAAAAGAACCGAAATTTTAGCGATCGCCAATTTAGATGAATGTCCTGATTTATCCCCTCAAGATCTCAAAACTCTGCGTTGTATCGGTTGTCAATCCCTGATATTTATTCCCTTAATGAAATCTGGAAAAACCAAAGGATTTATGGGGATTATTAATTTCCATTCTATAGAAGGATGGACAATAGAAACCCAAAATTGGCTGAAACTAATTGGAGAATTAATTGCAATTCGTCAAACCACTCAAGAAACCCAACAAGCCTTAGAAAAAAGTAAAACTCGCTATCAAAATTTAGCCGATAATATACCGGGGGTGATTTATCAATTTATGCTGCATCCCGATGGTTCTATGAGTTTACCCTATATTAGTTCTGGGTGTTGGGATTTATATGAGATATCTCCCTCCCAGGCGATGATTGATGTCCATCAATTATTCGCCAAAGTTCATCGAGAAGATTTACAAGGAGTGCTCAATTCAATTTGTGATTCTGCTGAATATTTAAGTCCTTGGACTTATACCTGGCGAATTATCACGGCTTCAAGTCAGATCAAATGGTTACAAGCAAATGCCCGTCCTGAACCTCAAGCCGATGGTAGCATTTTATGGGATGGTTTAATTATTGATATTACTCAAAATAAACAAGCCGAAACCGTACTACGAGAAACAGCCCAACGTCAACAGACCCTAGCCCGAATGATTGGTCGAATGCGCCAAACGTTGGATGCAGATACAATTTTCAGCACCACCACTCAAGAATTACGGTATGAATTAAACAGTGATCGAGTCGGAATTTATCAATTTAATACCGATGGTCGGGGTCAATTTGTAGCAGAATCTTTGGTATCTGGTTGTCAATCTCTCCTGTATCAATCCATTCATGATCCCGATTTTGATCCGACAATTTTGGAACCTGAAAATTGTGTTTTATTAAGTTTAAACCAAGAAGATCGGGTTCAAGATACTTATCTTCGAGATATTCAAGAGGGAGTGCATCGGGATGGTCTGAGCTATTTGTGTATTGATGATATTTATCAAGCTGGATTTCCCGATTGTTATTTGCAATTGTTAGAACGAATGCAGGTAAAATCCTATTTAATTGTTCCGATTTTCTGCCAAACGGTATCAACAGCGACTTCCTCCTTGGTTTCCTCTCGGCTAAAATTGTGGGGACTGTTGGCGGTGTATCAACATTTTAATTCCCGTCAATGGCAAGAATCAGAAATTAATTTAGTCGTACAAATTGGTTCCCAATTAGGAGTGGCGTTACAACAAGTAGCGTTATTAACTCATACCCAACAACAATCGGAAGAACTGTGTCAAGCCAAAGAAGCGGCAGATGCAGCCAACCGAGCTAAAAGTGAATTTTTAGCGAATATGAGTCATGAATTACGCACGCCTCTGAATGCAATTTTAGGCTTTACTCAACTGATGAACCGAGATTCGAGTCTGAGTTATGAGCAACAAGAACAAATCAAGATTATTCATCGAAGTGGAAAACATTTATTAGCTCTAATTAACGATATTCTGGAAATGTCGAAGTTAGAAGCTGACCGAATTAGTCTGAATCCCACCCAGTTTGATTTATTTCAGGGGTTAGATTATGTCCAAGATTTACTGAGTACCAAAATTAAATCGAAAGGCTTAAAATTTGAGGTGGAACGAGATCCAAATCTTCCCCAATGGATTATTGCTGATGAAAATAAATTCAGGCAAATTCTTTTAAATTGTTTAGGACATTTGATGACTTGGACAGAAGCGGGAACGTTATGCTTGCGCGTTAAAGCCCTATTGCCCAATTCGGAGGTTCTCATGTCCCCTTCGCCATCGAATTCTCCGCCAGAAGCCATCAAACTTGAATTTGAAATTGAAACCACCGTGTTGAATCAAGATTCCCTAGAAATTAAAGATTTATTTAAACCTTTTACATCCGTTCAAAGGAGTCTAGCCTTTCCAGAAGCAGAACATTTGAGCTTACCCATGAGTCAACAATTTTTACATCTGATGGAAGGAACAATGGTGATGGAACGTTCCTCCAATCAAGGCGTAAAATTAACCTTAGTGATTCCTGTCCAACTTGGAGAAGTTCAATCTCAAGATCCGGTTTCTGCTGCGGGGAAAATTATCGGTTTATCTTCCAATCAACCCAACTATCGTTTGTTGGTCGTGGAAGATCAAATTGCTTGGCGTTGTCATCTAACTCAGTTTCTTGAACAAATGGGGTTTCAAGTCCGTGAAGCAGAAAATGGTCAGGAAGGTTTAATCCTTCAGCGTGTTTGGAAACCCCACTTAATTGTCATGAAGATGTGGATGCCGATTATGAGTGGTTATGAAGCCATTCAAAGAATTCGCCTAGAAGAATGTCCCCTTGACGATTCACCTGAGTTCAGAAACTCTGAAACCGAATTTGAGGAAGGACTTCCCCATCAAACGATTATTCTAGCCATGATCCCATCAGGATCACAGGAGGATAAACAATTGGCTTTATCGGTGGGTTTTGATGATTTTTTGTGTATTCCGTTTCCAGAGGATGAACTTTTGGACAAAATAAGTGAATATTTAAAGGTGGAATATCAATATGCGCCCGAATTTTTGTCTCAACGGCTAGGATCACTTTCCCTATCCCCCCCTACTCTTTCTTCACCTTTGGTTATTTCCCCTGCATTAGAGATCATGCCACCAGAATGGGTCGAACAACTCTATTATGCGGCGGCTCAATGCAGTGATCGTTTGTTACTTCAGCTTATTGGTCAAATTCCACCTGAACATGAAGCAATGGCTCAACATTTGAGTGATTTAGTGGATAACTTTCACTTTGATCAAGTCATGGAATGGGCGAAACAGCCCGAAGATTCGGTGCGGAAAAAACAATGATTCACAAACAACCTGATATTTATAGTGGCAATATTCTGATCATTGATGATAATCCTGAAAACTTGCGATTATTATCAAAGATGCTGATTCGGCGTGGGTATGACGTGCGCCAAGCTTTGAATGGCATCATCGCATTAAGAGCGATTGAAATTCAAGCTCCTGATTTAGTTTTATTAGATATTATGATGCCTCAAATGGATGGGTATGAGGTTTGTAAGTCCATTAAAGCCAATCCTAAAACCACTGAAATTCCGGTGATCTTTTTAAGTGCTTTAGATGAGGTTCAGAATAAACTTAAAGGGTTTGCTGTGGGGGCGGCAGATTATATTACTAAACCGTTTCAATTTGATGAAGTTTTAGTACGGGTACAAAATCAACTGTCGTTACAATTTGCTCGGAAAAAAATTGTAGAATTAAATACAGAATTAGAAAACCGGGTTAAGGAACGCACCCAACAACTGGAAGAGGTTCATGCTCAACTGCTCAAAAAAGCCTTGTATGATGAGTTGACGACCTTACCCAATCGAGTTTTATTTATTCAACGTTTAGAAGTCGCCCTGAAGGAGTTACAAGCTGATCCCAATTGTCAATTTGCCGTTTTATTTTTAGATTGCGATCGCTTTAAAGTGATTAATGATTCTTTGGGTCATTCGGTGGGAGATCAATTATTAATTGCCATAGCCCAACGATTAGAATCAGCCTTTCCTGATGTGGATATTTTGGCTCGATTTGGGGGAGATGAATTTGCCATTTTATTAACCCATTTAACTGACCCTGAAGCCGCGATTAAAATGGCAGAAACCATTATTGATATTTTAGCTCAACCCTTTTCTATTTTAACTTATCCGATTTATATTAATGCCAGTATTGGAGTTGCCTATAGTCAACCGGACTATACCCGACCGGAACAAATTTTACGCGATGTGGATACGGCCATGTATCGTGCAAAATACCGAGGAACTTCTTGTTATCAAATATTTGATCCTTCTATGTACCAAAATGCCTTATCTTTTTTACAACTTGATACCGATTTACGCACGGCGATTAAAGAACAACAATTAGCCGTTAAGTATCAACCGATTATTGCTTTAAAAACAGGTAAAATTGTCGGATTTGAAGCCTTAGTTTGTTGGCATCATCCTCAACAGGGTTTAATTCCCCCCGCTAAGTTTCTTCCCGTGGCAGAAGAAACTGGTTTAATTATAGAAATTGGCAATTGGATTTTAAGACAAGCAGCAGAACAAATCCATGATTTGCAACAACAATTTCAGGAAATTCCGTTAACCATTAGTATTAATCTCACCCCGCGACAATTTACCCAAAGTAATTTAATTAATCAACTAGATGAAATTATTCGAGAAACTCATCTGAATTCTCGATCTTTAAAATTAGAAATTAAAGAAAGTGCCATTATGGATAATCTGAAAACAGCACAGATTATTTTAAATCAGTTACGACAACGAGAAATTCAACTCAGTTTAGATGACTTTGGGACGGGATATTCTTCCTTGAGTTATCTCCATTCATTTCCTGTAGATACCTTAAAAATTGATCGATCCTTTATTCAAGGATTAGATGAAATCCCGCAAAGATTAGGCTTAGTTCCGGTGATTATTAATATTGCTCAAAAGATGGGAATGAATGTAATTGCAGAAGGCATCGAAACAGCCCAGCAATTAGCAAAATTAAGGCAATTAAATTGTGATTTTGGTCAAGGGTATTTTTTCTCAGAAGCGTTAACACCTGAACAAGCAGTTAATTTACTGCGATCTTCCCCGCAATGGTAGTTAATCAGTTATCAGTCATCAGTGATCAGTCATCAGTTATCAGTTATCAGTTATTAGTTCAAAAGTCAAGTGTTAATAGTAATCTGTTATTAATTTAAATTACTTTCTAATCCTTCTTTTATCACTATAGTATAGGGAAAGTAAAAACTAGGCAGCCCGAAAAGTGGGAAATGAAGCTTTATAATTTCTCACATCTGAAAACAGATGTTGATAGTTATGGTAAAATTAGAATTATTTTAACCCACAGGATAAGGACAGTAATCAATGTCTGTGATCGCCGTTATTGACTACGATATGGGGAATTTGCACTCCGTTTGTAAAGGCTTGGAAAAAGCGGGTGCACACCCTCACGTCACTGACTCAGCAACAGAAATTAAAAATGCAGATGCAGTTGTCTTACCCGGAGTGGGTTCCTTTGACCCCGCCATGCAACATTTGCGATCGCGTCAGCTAGTAGAACCGATTCAAGATGTGATTGCTGCGGGTATTCCGTTTTTAGGGATTTGTTTAGGCTTACAAATTCTATTTGAATCTTCAGAAGAAGGTCAAGAACCCGGTTTAGGAATATTCCCTGGAACAGTGCGACGCTTCCAGTCAGAACCCGGATTAACCATTCCCCACATGGGTTGGAATCAACTCTGTTTAACTCAACCGAATTTACCGTTGTGGAAAACCATTGGTTCAGAACCTTGGGTTTATTTTGTTCATTCTTATTATGTTGATCCCACAGATCAGAATTTAACCGCCGCCACCATTCAACATGGAAGTCAAATCGTCACGGCGGCTATTGCTCAAAATAACGTCATGGCGGTACAATTTCACCCGGAAAAATCCTCGACTGCGGGACTGAAAATTTTAGATAATTTTGTTGAATTAGTTCAAAATAAAACTCAACCTTTAGTGGGGAGTTCTATACCCCCTAAAATTTAAGTTTAAGGTTCTGGATCATCATACCTTTGCTGATAACGGTTCATCGGATCATAGCGTTCAATAGCAGAGGTTTTGGGAGAAGGAGGTGCTTTTTTCGGGGAACGACGAGACTGGAAACGCCGACTAATTTCTTGAAAAATATCTCGACGGACATAAGGATAGTCACTCACCCAAAGATTTTGGCTGGGAATATAGATATCAGAAACTTCATTAATTTCGCTTAAATCATCTAAATAAGACATAACAACCATTTGGGCAACTTGACCCCGACGCAACCGTTTATGATTGCGATTTAAAGGCGCTTGAATTAAGGTTGTAAACCCGGATTCATCCCCGACTTCAACATTAATTCGGCGTTCTAAGTTTTCAATAATAATCAATTCTCCCCGTTTATTAACCGATTCCTGTTGTTCCGTCACGGCTTCACTAATATAAAAATCGAGAATTTCTCCCTGTAAAAATCCAGCATAGGGATATTTTCGATATTTAGCATTCCGCCAACTCGCTTCCCAAACAGGCATCCATAACCAATATAAACAGGAGATAATTCCAGCAATTAACACTAGGATTTTCAGCGCATCACCTTCGACGTTATATTCCAGAAAAATCCAAACGGCTAAACAAACCGCAGAAACTAATAATCGTTTTAGAAAATCTCTGGGTTTTCCCCAACAATATTTGTACTGTTCACCCGTCGCAGCGGCTGGAATTAAGTCTTCAAAAGTTTGACGAGTTATAGGAACAAGCATTTTTTTTAATTACGAATTACGAATTACGAATTACGAATTGAAAATTACGAATAGGGAAGGGGGAAGGGGGAATGATAATTTATTTTTTAAGTGTTCTAATCATTGATTTAAGGGAATAGGCGATCGGGATTTATATTTCGATCTTGATCAGAAGATCAATAACCATTCTCGTTGTCAATGGGAGCTTAGTTGACTAAAGATTCTATATCTTTGCCTCTTACCCTGTTGTCCATTGCCCATTCCCTATTGCCCATTATAAAATTTTTTCTAGCCCATAAACAAAGGTTTTGAGTTGTACAACTTTGCGAATGGCTAAGAGAACTCCGGGCATATAACAAGAGCGATCGCTGGTATCATGACGCAAGGTATAAATTTGACCCGCCGCCCCAAAAATCACTTCTTGATGAGCAATTAACCCCGGTAAACGCACACTATGAATCCGAATTCCTTCTCCAGCTTCGGCTCCTCTGGCTCCGGTTAATTTTTCCGTTTCTTTAACTAAGGGAACATTATAAGTTTTCCCTAATTCTGCTAATAATTGCGCCGTTTGTACCGCCGTTCCACTGGGCGCATCGGCTTTTTGGTTATGATGTAATTCAATAATTTCAACGTGATCAAAATAGCGAGATGCTGAGATTGCTGCCTGTTGTAACAATACCATTCCAATCGAGAAATTGGGAATGAGCAAACAACCGGTACTGGCTTTATCGGCAAATTCCGCTAATTCCTGAATTTGGGTCGGACTTAACCCCGTTGTTCCCACAACCGGACGCACGCCATAGGCGATCGCAGCGCGAATATTGTCATACACTGAATCAGGATGGGTAAAATCCACCATGACCCCCAGTTGTTTTTCCTGGGCGGCCATGGCTAAAAGTCCTTCGCGATCATTCATAATCGGAACTTCCAAGGGATCAATCCCCGCTAAAGTTCCAGCGTCTTGTTCGAGATAAGCAGGGTTATGATCAATCGCCCCCAACAAGGTCATATCAGGGGAAGCCGCCACCGCTTTAATCACCTCGCGGCCCATTTTTCCCCCAGCACCATTAACAATCACAGGAATCGGAAGTGAATTAGTCATACCAGCACGGATTAGCCTTAAATACAACGACAAAATTGAGAAGTTGTTCCAAAGGAAATTAGAATAGAAGGGAATAAGGGTGTGAACTATAAAAGATGAGCTTTGTTTAGAATACACCGAACCCAGAATTTCCAGTGATAGAAAAGATTTCCTGTAAATTATACCCAAAAGGGGAATTTACTTAAAATGGTTTCTTATTGTATTTTACCTTGAATTCATGTTTTCTCGAAAGCTCAGTTTTCTCGAATCTTGGGTTAAGATGCGCCATCAGGTGTCTGGGATGCTTAGGGACAAAGGCAATATCTTACCAACCTCAGTGCGGTTATCCCCAGCTTTATTAACCAGTTTAATTGTCACCTTGTTTGTGGTGGGATGTCAAAAATTAGGAGGGTTAGAATCCTTTGAATTAAGGATGTTTGATGCCTTCGTTTGTTTGCGACCCATTCCCGACCCTGACCCTAATTTATTAATTGTTGCGATTACTGAAGAGGATATTCAATCTCAAAAAAAATGGCCTCTAACTGATCGGGTTTTAGCGCAGGTTTTTGCCAAAATTCAGCAACATCAACCGGATGTTATTGGGTTAGATTTATATCGGGATTTACCACAAGAACCGGGGGGAAAAGAGTTATTAAAGCAGTTAAAAGCAGATAATGTAATTGTGATTACGAAAATCGGAAATTCTAAAAATCCGAGTGTTCCACCTCCCCCAGGAATTGAGCGAGAACGAATTGGATTTAATGATTTAGTTTTAGATGCTGATGGGGTGGTGCGTCGGCAATTATTATTTGCCAGTGGTCAAGATGATCAAACAGTTTTTGCCTTTTCTTTACAGATGGCTTTAACTTACTTAAAAAATCATGGAATTGAACCTAAAAATAATAGCCGTCATCGTGAATATATGGAACTGGGAAAAACAACATTTTTTTCTTTGAAATCAGGAGATGGAGGTTATGGAAATATTGATGATCGAGGTTATCAAATTCTGCTGAATTATCGATCTCCAGAAGTTGCCCGCATTGTGAGTATCAGTGAAGTTTTATCCAATCAAGTTAACCCAGATTGGGTTAAAAATAAAGTCATTTTAATTGGAACAACAGCCCCTAGTATTCCCGATGCTTTTTTAACACCTTATAGTATTAAAGCTGCGGAGAATTTTAAAATGCCTGGGGTATTAATTCATGGTCAAATGGTGAGCCAGATTATTAATGCTGCCTTGAATAATCCCGCTCAAAAAACCCATTTAATTCTAGGGGATCAAATTCTCCTTCCCCGTTCTAATTTATTTGTATTCTTACCTCAATATTTAGAAATAGTATGGATTGGAATTTGGGCAATGGTGGGAGGAATATCAATGTGGCGGATTCGTCATCCTCTCCATCAAGGGTTAGCTTTAATGGGGGGAATTTTGAGTTTATTGGGAACCAGCTACGGACTGTTTTTATTCAATGCTTGGGTTCCTATTATTGCTCCTCTTTTTTCCTTATTTTTAGCAGGAACTGGCGTTATTGCCTATAAGCAAATTCACAATTCTTTGCATGATTCTTTAACACAACTCCCCAACCGTACCTTATTTTTAGACCGGGTGGGATGGGCGATTTCAAAAACAAAACAGTCTCAATCTCAATGTGCGGTTTTATTTTTAAATCTTGATCGATTTAAGAGAATTAACGATAGTTTAGGATATGAAGCCGGAAATCAACTCTTAATTGAAATGGTGCAACGGATGAAAACTTGTTTGAGAAATCAAGATCTGATTGCTCGTTTAGGAGGAGATGAATTTGCCATTTTAATTGAACAATTAAAACCTCCTCAAAATGCAGTGTTTGTAGCCGAACGTATTCATAACGCTTTGCTCTCTCCGTTTCAATTAAATCATCATGATATCTTCATGAGCTTAAGCATTGGCATTGCCTTAAGTGAAACGGCTGAAAATAGGGCAGAGTATTTATTAAGAAATGCCCATACTGCGATGTATCGTGCTAGAAGTTTAGGCAAAGGTATGATTCAAGTTTTTGAACAGACCATGCACGTTAATGGAATTGAACAGTTAAAATTAGAAACCAGTTTAAGATTAGCCTTAGAACGTCAAGAATTTGTTTTATATTATCAACCCGTTATTTCCTTAAATTCAGGACAAATTGTTGGGTTTGAAGCTTTAATTCGTTGGCAACATCCCGAAGAAGGATTAATCACCCCAGAAGGGTTTATAGCAGTTGCAAAAGAGACAGGATTAATTGTCCCGATGGGGAAATGGGCAATTCAAGAAGCCTGTTATCAATTAAAACTATGGCAAGAGCAATTTCATTGGCAACCTGAATTAATTTTAGGGGTTAATTTATCGGCTAGACAGTTTGTTCAACAAGATTTAATTGAACAAATTCAAGAGATTATTCAACAATCTCAAATTAATCCCACTGGATTAAGATTGGAAATTACAGAAAGTGTGATTATGGATGATGTAGATGCTACCATTAATCTATTAAAAAAATTAAAATCTTTAGGATTAAAGCTGAGTATTGATGATTTTGGAACCGGGTTTTCTTCCTTAAGTTATTTACCTCGATTTCCCATTGATACAATTAAAATTGATCGGTCTTTTGTTGGACAAATGGAAGTGGATGAAGGCGGAGAAAATTTAGCCATTGTTCGCACGATTATTCGGTTAGCTCATGCGTTAAATAAAGATGTTGTGGCTGAAGGAGTAGAAACCGCTTATCAACTGGCACAATTACGTTCCCTCGGTTGTGAATATGCTCAAGGGTATTTCTTTCTTAAACCTGTTCCTGCTGATATTGTGACCGCTTTTGTAGAGTCTCATCCTCAATGGGATAGCAACCATCAAGACAGTTAGGACGCTAGATGCGATCGCTCTATAGCAGTTACCAAAATATGATCACATACTTTTTTGCGATCTGATAATTTGGGTTTCTAATAACATTTTGATGCCTTGCATAAAAACCTGAAAACTTTTAGATTTATTATCGGTTAGAGATAGATAAGGAGCGATTTGTTTTGAGTGAGTAGCTGAGTAATATTCTGGGACTAAATTTTTGAGTTCCTGTTTAGCACAGTTAAGTTGATCAGGATTACGGTATTTTCTCTTATTTTGTTGTTGACTCAAACTATTCGGTTTAAGATTATAGGCTTTTTCTACCGCCACCAAATCCCCTAAAAACCACGATTCTAACTCATGACAAATAATCCTAATCATGGGGGTATTTTGTCCAGCCGTTTGACAAATTTGTAATAATTCAGCCTTAAGTTTTTGGCAATTATGAGAATCTTGATCATGAACTATGATAAATTGAGTATGGGGGCTGGTTTTGAAAGCTCTAATTTTAATAGGAATAGATTTAGCTAAGTCTTGTTTACCTTGATGAGCAATACAAATAAATGAAATTTGCTCAGGAATGATTTTTGGTAAGATTTCTTCTAAAACATTTTTCATCGAAGGTTCTTCTAATAAAAAAATTAAGTCATAACTCATGAAGGTGCAACTCCTTTAAACCAACCTTGATTCCATAAATAGCCAGGTAAATCTCCTTCTGCCACTAATTTTCTGAGGATTTCGTCATCTGAGGCTTTAGACATTTTAGTGATCCCTTTTTCTTTGATTAGCCAAAATATACTGTCTAAAGGAACCGCATTTAAAAAGTCAGGGGAATGGGTAGAAACAAAAACTTGTCCTCCTCTATTCGCATAACTCGCAAATTCTTCAGCAAGTTCGGTTAAAAGAGTGGGATATAATTGGTTTTCTGGTTCTTCAACGCAAAGTAAAGGGTGAGGTTTAGGATCAAAAAGTAAAATTAAATAGGCAAACATTTTCATTGTGCCATCAGATACATAACGATCAATAAATGGATCTTTAAATGCTTCATCTTGAAATTTTAAAATTAATCGCCCGTCTTCTGTATCTTTGGCTTCTACTGTAGAAATACCAGGGACTCTTTCTTTTATTCTAGTTAATATGGTTTGGAAAATCTCAGGATGTTCTCGATATAAATATTGTGCAACGATTGCTATATTATCCCCAGTAGGAGAAAGATGTTCAGCATAAAGTGCGTCTTTACTGCCCCATGATCTGCTAATATGAAAGTCGGAAACGTGCCAATTTTCGATCAGGGAACGAAAAGCACTAGCGGCTTGAAAACGTTGAAATTGTCCTAATCCTTTAATAGCTAAAATATCATTGGATTGTAGTTGTTGTTCTTCTCTTTGTAATTCTTCATCGGGTTGACTAAAATTTTCTTCATTGGTGATCGCATAACCTTTACCTTTGCTAAAATTAAGGAACTTATAGGGAGAGCCATATTCACCGCGTTCATAAAGCAATATTTCTCTTTGGATCAGGGGTTTTCGATTTTCTTGTCCAATAATCAATATATAAGTAAAAAGTCGTTTTTTACCTAAAAGATCCATCTGAAATTGTAGCTCTATTTTTATATCTTCTTTTTCTTTGCCTCTGGTAACAACTTCTCTGTAACCGCCTCGAATTTGCAGAGCTTGACGAATGTTATTTTTTAAAGCATCTTGCAAAAAACCAAAAATATCAAACAGAGTTGATTTCCCGGTACCATTAGCACCGATTAACACACAAAAAGGGGGAATATTCTCTACTTCCAAATTCTCAAAAACTCGATAGTTTTTGATTCTGATACTGGTAATTTGCATAATTATATTTTACAAGTAACTTGACTGATAGTGATCTATTATATATTATTCCCCATTTCTCATCTTTACCAAATCGTTATCTGAGCGCTCTCATCTCGCCACATCGGATTCCCTTTTTGGATGTCAAAGGGTAAGCTTGCTATATTTATACGAATTATCAAAAAGTAATTGCCTTTTTATCAATCTCTATAAAAAGGCAATTACTAACTTTTTCTCAATCGTTGTTTTCTACAATTCTACATCAATATCCTGGGCGGGTAAGGTGGAGGGAAATTGTAAATCGCTAATATGAATCAATTGCTCAACTTCTGCAAATTTGGTAAAAGCTTGGCGATCGCTTTTTAGCAAAGAAACAATAATTCCTACGGCAAATGATAACGGAATGGTGATTAAACCGGGGTTTTTAAGCGGAAAAATGGCTTCTGTATGTTTGAGTAAATCGATTTGAATGGTGGGAGACAAATAAATCAAAAACAAAGAAGTCAGTGTTCCGGTAATCATACTCGCAACAGCACCATTTGTGGTAAATCGTCGCCATAAAATTGACATCAATAAAGCGGGGAAATTACCACTCGCTGCGATCGCAAAGGCTAAACCCACCATATAGGCAACATTTTGTCCTTTAAAAACGATTCCCAAAATAATTGCTAAAGCCCCTAAAAACATCGTGGCGCCCCTAGCAACTTTTAATTGTTCGGTTTCATCCGCCGAACCTCCGCGCACCACATTCACCCATAAATCATGGGATAAAGCTGCCGCACCGGAAAGGGTTAATCCCGCCACAACTGCTAAAATGGTGGCAAAAGAAACCGCCGCAATAAACCCTAGTAAAACGTTCCCTCCCAAGACTTCTGCTAACATCGGGGCTGCCATATTTCCCCCTTTATCAATGGCTTGAATCTGCTCTCGACCTAATAAGGTCATCGCTCCAAAACCGAGGATAAAAGTTAGCAGATAAAAGAAGCCAATAAACCAACTGGCATACATCACGGATTTCCGCGCGGCTCTGGCATCGGGTACGGTATAGAAACGCATTAAAATATGCGGGAGTCCGGCCGTCCCAAACATTAAAGACATCCCTAAAGAAATGGCATCTAAAGGATTAGCAACTTGTTTCCCTGGAGCTAACACTTCCGGCCCATATTTTTGGGAAGCGGCGGCAAATAAATTGAAGGGATTAAAACCAAATTTTGATAAGACCAAAACGGTTAATAATATCGCACCCCCCAATAACAAAAAAGCTTTGATAATTTGTACCCAGGTGGTTGCCATCATGCCGCCAAAAATGACGTAGGCTAACATGACACCGCCGACAATCATCACGGCTAATTCGTATTCCATCCCAAACAGTAATTTAATTAAATTACCCGCCCCCACCATTTGGGCAATTAAGTAGAAACTAACTACTGATAAAGTGCCAATAGCTGAGGCAATTCTCACCGGGGTTTGACGCATCCGATAGGCAACTACATCGGAAAAGGTATAGGTGCCTAAATTTCGCAGGGGTTCAGCAATTAAAAACATGACAATTGGCCACCCGACTAAAAAGCCAATGGAGTAAATTAATCCATCAAAACCATTCAGGGCGACTAAACCAGCGATGCCTAAAAAACTCGCCGCACTCATAAAATCGCCAGCGAGGGCTAAACCATTTTGAAATCCACTAATTTGTCCGCCGGCGGTGTAAAATTGTGCAGTGCTTTTTGTATGGGAGGAAGCCCAATAAGTAATCCCTAAAGAAGCCACAACAAACAGCAGGAAAAATACAATAGCGACGGGGTTAAATTGTCCGAGAGTCGTTGACATGGCTTAATCCTTAATGAGGTCTTCAATTTTGCGATCGTAATAGTTATTAGTCCAGCTAACGTAGAAGTAAATTAATACCCAAGCTGAAATAATCACTAAGGCTCCTAACAAAATGCCCCAACTTAAACCGGGCATAATTAAAGACCCCATTAAGGACTTATTGAAGGCCACTAATAAGATAAATCCGAAGTAAATAAACATCATGGCTAATGTTAAAGCCAAAGATACTCGCCATCGTTCTTCAGCGAGTTGAGTTAATATTTTGTCTCTATCGTCCATTTTTATGTCCCTGAACATGAGGGGAATTATATCGGAAGATGTACCTATTTTTGAATCAGGGATGAGAAAGAATTTGCTTTTCTTAATGAAGTTTTGTAAAATCTACTTTACATTTATTGATATTTGGATTGAAACCCGATGAATTTATGAAGACTAAAGGAGCACTTGACCCAGTTTTAAATTCGTTAGGGGTTCTGTCTAATGACTAAATCTTAAATACTGACGTTGAATGTTATCCAGAATGGTAAACTCAACTCCTAAACCTCTTAATTGTCAACTTGCACTATTCTAATCCTAATTACCCTCATGAATATTTCCAACAACTCTCGCCAGTATGCTCCAGCAACAGAACGGAATCAACACCCTATTTTAGAGGTTTTAAAACAGGTACTTCCTCCCACAGGAACAATTTTAGAAATTGCCAGTGGAACAGGACAACACGCTGTATTTTTTGCGCCTCAGTTGCAACCCCGCAAATGGCTACCTTCAGAAGTTAACCCTATGTTGCGAGAAAGTATTTTAGCTTGGCAAACTGATTGTCCCTCGGATAATTTATTCCCCCCTTTAGAATTAGATGTGCAGAAATCAACTTGGTTAGTTGAAGATCCCGATTTAAAATTGCCCTTTTCTTTGGCAGAATTCCCCATTACTGCTATTGTTAATATTAATATGATTCATATTTCCCCTTGGTCGGCTTGCTTGGGATTAATGGCAGGTGCAAATCGAATTTTGCCATCCGGGGGAATTTTATATTTATATGGGGCTTATAAACAACAGGGAAAACACACTGCACCCAGTAATGAAGTCTTTGATACCTCGTTACGATTATCTAACCCAGAATGGGGAGTGAGAGATTTAGAAGCAGTTGTTGAAATAGCAACCTTAGAAAATTTACGGTTAGTAGGAATTATCCCCATGCCCGCTAATAATTTATCGGTGATTTTTGAGAAAATTTAGGGTAAAATTTAGAAGAACTAAGCGCTCACACCATCCATCATTTCAGGAGGAGAAAAATCTAATCCAATCTGAATTTGATTGTGGTCTGATTGCCTTCCTGGTATAGGAGTTGATGATTCTTGTCGATGAGATTGGGGCGATTTTTGTTCTAATAAATTTTGAATATCAGGGGGAAGGGTTACATCAGGAACACTTTGTTGAGATAACCAAGCAAAACCCCCCATAGAACCTGCTAAAATAGCGGCATAACCTAAATATAAATGCACTGAATTGAGATAAAATTCTGAATCAACATCGACTTTAGACCCATATTGTCCAACCTGTCCGCTAAATTCTAAACAGGGAAAAGACGCTGCTATTTTCCCACCTTCTAATCCTAAAGCATTCGCTACCCGACAAATAAACCCTCGAATATAAATATCTTCTGGTAAACGCTCAAGTTCTCCCTGTTCCAAAGCTTCTAAATGATGCAGGGGAACTAAAGTAAAATAGTGCATTTGTTGTAAACTCAGGTGATAGGATTCTCTCGCTTTTCGCAATTCTTCCCCAATTTCTTGTAAATAAATTTTTTGCTTTTGATGAATTTTCTGATTAATTTCAGCTTGAGTCAGGGGTTGACGTTTAGATTGGACTTGCGAGGTATTATCCCAGGAAGAAATATCAGATGAAGTCGAGGTTTCTTCTGAGGATTCAGAGGTTGTATTTGGGGGTTGATATCCAGCAATAAAACCGAGGGGAGAAACAACCGAAATCTGAACTTCGGGAGGAGTAGATTTTGTCTTTTTTGGACTTTGTTTTACCGATGATGGGGAGGAATAATCTGAGGAAATGGCGGTAACAGAAATAGACTCATTCACCGAAGGAGATTCTGTTGTACAGATAATTGCTGTTTCTTGTTTCGCAATTTGTTTTAAAGCGAGTTGAATGGCTTCTCGTCCCACCGCTTTAATGACAATTTCGGCTTTACTAGCCGCTTGTCCTAACATTTTTTGTAAGCTTTTTAAAGCAATATTATAAACTTCACTACAATATAGTTCTGCTTCAATTTGATGCACCAGAGAGCGTAAACTGTCAGGAGACACCTCTGTTGTTGTCGGTGCTGTCACACCAAAACCTGTTACCGGATTTAGTTCCATACTTTCTACTCCGCCTCAGTACCACCTATCTGAGTTCTTTCTTCTATGGTTTGATTCTGATTCCGGATGCGGAGAAGAAAGTGTCTTGAAGGAACCGGATTTCTATTGAAAAGAATGGAGATGACGATTCATATTTTTTAGGTCGGTTTCTAACTGTTGATAATCCGATGGCGATAATAAGGGGTGTTTACGAGTTTTTAACACCTGTTCAATCGGAAGGACACGAAACTGATATTTTCCTCCTTGGCTATAGCGATGTACCCAAGTGGGTATGGCTTTAATCTCTTTAATTTCAGTAGTTTCATCAGGAAATTTTTTCAAAACCTTGACTTTAAAAATTACCCCCAAATCTCGATATTTTTCCCGTTGATTGGAGATAAAATTCCCCATAGAATAAATTACAACTGCTTTTTTCGGTTTTTCTGATTTCCCTGTTTTTTCAATAATTTGATAGGGTTGAACAACATGAGGATGACTCCCTAAAATAATATCAGCACCTGCATTGACTAACTGTTTAACTAAGGCTTTTTGTTCAGCATTAGGTTGACGCTGATATTCTAAGCCAAAATGTAAAATAACAGTAACAATATCAACCCCAGCTTGACGAGCTTTAGTAATATCTTGGGTGATTTTTTGAGGATTAATTAAGGAAACTAAATAATTTTTACCTTTGGGAATGGGAATACCATTTGTTCCATAGCTATAGCCTAAAATTGCCATAGAAATATTATTTTTTTCAACGATAGTGATTTTGGCTGCTTCTTTCGCTGAGGTCGCTGTACCGATGGGAATTAAACCCCGTTTTTTCACATTTTCTAAGGTTTTTAAAACCCCTTTTTCGCCTCGATCTAAGGAATGATTATTGGTGGTAGAAATAATATTAAACCCGGCTTTTTTAATCGCATCAGCTAAGGGATCTGGAGCGTTAAATAACGGATATCCCGTATACCCCGTTTCTGGGCCTGATAAAGTTGTTTCTAAGTTACCAATAATCCAATCTCCAGAGGATAAAATTCCTTTAACTTCGGTAAAAAAGTTATCATAATTATAGGTTTTTGTAGTCGGGTTATAACCGGATTTAATTTGAGCACCGTGCATCATAATATCACCCACAGCCACTAATTCTGCTTCTTTTGTATAGGGTTTTGGAGGTTCAGTAGCCGTGACTTCAGCGATGGCTTCCGATTGTTTTGTTTGAGTTGTATTGCGATCGCAACCCCCTATCAAAACCAGAAAACTGCTCGTTAATAGGAAAGTAATTAAGCGAAGTTGTAATCCTAAATTCATAAATTCATCCTTAATAATGATTGAATCCTATTTTAATTTCCGATGAATCGCAACTTTAACCCTGTGGCGGTTAAAAACTATCGTTCCCCTTAAAAATATCTTCTGGGATTTTACCATATTTTTAATCACAAAGATGAATTTATCCCAATAAAAGGGCATCATCTGTTAAAGACTCCTGTTGCTGTTCTTCAAATAAATGCAGTAAATCGGTAACGGTTAAACCCTGACGTTCTGAACCAGAAATATCAAAAATAATTTGACCTTCATGTAACATTAATGTGCGATCGCCTAAATCTAAAGCTTGGCGCATACTATGAGTTACCATTAAGGTTGTTAATCGGTTTTCAGCCACAATTTCACGGGTTAATTGTAGAATATAATTCGCCGTTTTAGGATCAAGGGCGGCTGTATGTTCATCGAGGAGTAAAACTTGATGGGAAGCTAAGGTTGACATTAATAAACTTACCGCTTGACGTTGACCGCCGGATAATAATCCCATGCGATCGCCTAAACGATTTTCTAACCCTAAATTTAACCGTGCTAAACGGCAGCGAAATTCCTCTCGTAAGCGATGATTTAAAGCAGAACGAAACCCCCTAAAGCATCCTCGACGATAAGCTAACGCTAAATTTTCTTCAACAGTTAAATTCGCACAGGAACCCCCTAAAGGATTTTGAAAAACTCTTGCCACAAATTTTGCTCGTTTTGATGTTGACCAAGTGGTTACTTCTTGATCATTAATCCAAACTTTACCCGCATTCGGAAGAATATCCCCTGTTAAAACATTCAATAAGGTTGATTTACCAGCCCCATTGCTCCCAATAACAGTAATAAACTGACCTTCAGGAATTGTTAAATTAATATCCCTGAGTGCTTGTTTTTCTAAAGCCGTCTTTTGATTAAAAGTAACATGAATAGAGTGGGTTTTAATCATGGTTTATATTGAACAAAAGTTTTGATCTGCAATTTATCTATTATAATGAAGTAATGAACAGCTATTTTCGGCTGATAAGCGCAATGACTGTTGGTTTACCCGTTCTGGTTCCGCAGTTTAACATGACCTAGCCCTAGTAGCTAGATGACTTGATCGAGTCTGATGATCTCGTTAACAATACAGATCATCAGATAACCAGACTCAACTTTTGTCAACACTTATTCTAATTTTGAATACCCTAGAAATGAGATAAAATTAAATCTAACCTTTGACAATAAAAGCCATCTATTCAGATCATAAATGAGGTTTAAATTAAGATGACAGAGTTAGAGAGCAATATCTATCTATTACAAGCAGAAGGAACAAAACGATTTAAAATTGAAAGATCTTTGCAGGTATTAACCCGGAATCAAATTCTTAATGATCAAATTCCCTATGCGTTAAAAGTCATTGAAGTTTTTAGCACTCCTGATCCTCAAAAAGATGAAACAAAATTGCATGAAATGTTTGCCTATCGTCGCTTACAAAGTGATTGGTTTGAATTTGATTCTCCTGAATATGCAGCCCGGTTAATTCACGATTATTTTCGTCTACGTCAAGAAACTCATCACCAAATTAGTACCCTTTCCCAACAATTAAAATCGGCAACTCAAAAATTAAAAAATACAGAAGAAAAATTAAATCACCTAGAACAAGACTATCAAAAATTGCAACAGGAACGAGATCACCTGTTTCAATTTAAAGTTGCAATTCAAAGAGATATGACCCGCATTTTATCTCGTTTAGAATCTCATGGATTGAATGGAAATAGTATTTATACTGAACAATCCTTAAGACATAGCGCCATGAGTCTAATTCGTTATCGCTTAGGAGTTGCCCAACAAAAACGTTGCTTACAGTTAGGTGATACTGTGATTATGGTGGGGTTTTCTTTGTTTGAATATGAAACTAAATTTGAGCAATTCAAAAGCTGTTTAGACAAATATTCTATTACCGCCGAGGAAGAAAATACGGTAGATACCTCCTTCTTAGAAGCAGGAGTTCCCCTGGGAATTTATTTTACAACGGATAAACCCTATGCTCGTTTAGAAATTGAAATACCTCGACGATATTGGGCTTTACCGGGGATGGTTCCTGAACTGTTTAAAGAATTAAAAGAATTTGGGTTTGAAGCCCGTTATTGTCGCTTAGTTCATATTGAAGAAGACGGAGATACAGGAGAATTAGGGTTTATTCCTTGTGATAGTTTAGATGAAATTTGGCATCAAGTTTTAACTCAAATTAGACCATTAGGAACCCAAACTTTATTACGTCAACAAGGAAGTTTAATTGAATTAAGCCCTGAAAGTACCCGTGTCGGTGTTACCAGTCGAACCTTACTCAAAATGATTCAAGATAAAATCCCTCATCTGGAATCTGCTTTTGAAGAAATATTAGGAATTCGCTTTTGTGTCAATGTTGAATTAATTAGTGATTCTCCTTAAATTATCTTATCTTTAAATTTTCCACCAAGGGAATAGTTTAAGAACTTCTCTTTGAATCACTTGATAGACTCTCGGTTGATGGTAATTTGTGTTAAAGAGGGCGATCGCTTATTTCTTAAAGCCCTGGCTTTTCAAGGGGGAGGATCTCCCCTAAGCTATTCTCTATTTGATTAACTTCCATCTCAACCTCATTCAAAGTTGCAACTTCTTCAACATTTGGTACAGCAGAAATTGCAGGAGTCATAATTTTTAATCCTTTAGGAACACATTCTACTTCTATCGGTGTTGTGCCAATAATTTCCCCATCTAAAACTACTTTTTGAGGAGGATTAGTTGAAATTTTAAGGCGTTGAGTCCGAAAGGCAATCATATTATCTCGTTGAATTTCTGTTTTCAGTAAACCCGCCCCTAATAAACGCACCATTCCCGCCAAGGCTTGCATTTTATCGACAGGAGAGGTATACATTAAAACTTCTAACAATCCATCATCAGGAATCACCTGACCTAATCCTTGTGCTAAAACAGAAGTAGCAGGAGCAACATTGGCAACCGTAATCGCGGCGGCTTCACATTGATTGATTTCACCATTAATTTCTATTTCCGTTTCAAAGTCTGTTTGTTCGTTTAATTGTTGCCATCCTGCCATAATATAAGCTAACGGCCCCCAGCGTTTTTTCGTTTCTCGATCTGCTTTACTCACCGTTTCGGCTTCAAACCCAATTCCGGCTAATAAAATCATCGGTAAACCATTACAATTTGCCACATCAATCGTGCGGATTAATCCGGCAATAATCACTTCACAAGCCCCCTGAAGATTCGTCGGAATTCCCAACGCCACCGAAAAGGCATTAGCCGTGCCTCTGGGGATAATTCCTAATGGAATATTGGTATTAATCACCGCTCCTGCTACAGCCGAAACTGTCCCATCTCCCCCCGATGCAATCACTAAATCAACTTGTTGTTCTACCGCTTCTTTTGCTAATTCTGTTGGATCAGTTTCCGGTGTTGTTAAGTGAACTTTTAAATGAAAATAAGGTTCTAATAATTGTCGAATTAATAATAAATCTTGATTAGCATTTCCTACCCCTGAAACGGGATTAAAAATTAAATACGCAGAACGAGTTCGGCGCAGTTGCACAATAATTGCTTCTGCGGTTCCAATATTACTCGCCATCGGAATATTGTAGATATTGCAAACTCGGAGTAATGTTAAAAGCGGTAACTCAGAAAAAGTCGTTTGGGTGGGTTCTACTAAATAAATAACCGCAGCAATCTCTTCCCCTGCAATTATTTTTGAGGCGATGACCATATCCCCTGCTTGTCGCAGAGGTAACACTGTCTCAATCCTTAACCATGTCCTCTGTTTTAAAGCACCTGCAAGATTGTCTAAACCCATGAGGCGGTAATGGGATAGGACATTCTCGTGTTGAGTTATAAAATTCACGAGGGTTTCTTGCTGAGTCTCATCAGCGAGTAGGGCAATGATCGCAGTCATAATTTAACCCTTATTTTAATTAAGACTATGATATCGTGGATTGCCTTGAATCTACCTCTACCCTTACAACTGTACAGCCTTAAAAAATTGTACCCTCAAAAAGAAAAAAACTCCGTGATTCCACAAAGGTGTGATTTCACGGACTTTTGTCCCCTGGTATAACAATCGGTGAATTTACTAATTATGTTTGCATATCCATCCGGGAAGGAGCGGAGTGATTCATCGATTTCATGGAATCTTTACAAAAAATCCCCCTTATTTGAATTTTTGATAAAGCTTATTTTAATTTTTGATCAAATTAAAGTTCTCAGTTTAACCTTCTGAAGCGATCCCATCACCGGGCAAAATCTTCAACCTGTTTCGCTGTTGAGTCAATTTCAGCCTGTACCGTTTTTTATCAAACTTTTAAGATCAACAAACATAGTTGATTTCAAACACTCTCAATGAGCTTCTTAATTTTTTTACTAAGAAACATAATTTCCAAAAACAGTATTTTATAACTTCAGATAGATGAAAATTGAGCTATTTAATTTCACAGTATTGAATAAGGAATGTATTTCTATATTTTATCAAAAAATGATTCCAGGTTAACTTTTAGCAAACCGATCAAAAGGTGATTATGCAGCGTTTAATTTTGACCTTAAAGCAATTGAGTATAAGATGGGCGATCGCCGTTATTTTAGTGGGGTTAATCTGGGTTGGGGCTGGAATTTTTAGCACTCCTGCTTTTGCTAAATCACTCACTCCAGAAGCCGACTTTTATCATGTCCAAGGGGGAAATACTGAGAATTTAGATTTACAAAAAGCCTCTGATGCGGCTAAAAATGCTTCTGAAAAAGTATTTGATCAACTCGATACTACTAAAAATGTAGTCGGTAAAACCGAAAAAAGGAAAGCAGCCATTGAAGATGCTAGAAAAATCGCTCATAAAAAGTTAAATGATCAAGCAGACCGAGCTAAAGCAGCAGAAAATCCTGATGCTTCTTTAGGGCCCAATGACAAGCTATTTTATAAAGGATTACAAGGGGAATTGTAAACTTTAACTTTAACGATTTTCAGGATGATCAAATCCTAAATGTTTCCACGCCGCAGGTGTCGCCACACGACCCCGGTTTGTGCGTTGAATAAACCCAATTTGCATTAAATAAGGTTCATAAACTTCTTCAATGGTTTGGGTATCTTCCCCCGTAATTGCCGCCATTGTTTCTAATCCCACTGGCCCGCCTTTAAAGTTTTCAATCATGGCGGTTAACATATTGCGATCTGTCCAATCTAATCCCATCGGATCAACATTAAAAACTTCTAAGGCAATATTAGCAATTTCCGCATTAATTTCTCCCGTACTTTTGACTTGAACATAATCTCGAACTCGACGTAATAACCGATTGGCAATTCGAGGCGTTCCCCTAGCTCGTTGAGCAATTTCGATCGCTCCTTCTGAGGTAATGGGAGTATTTAATAATTTGGCAGTGCGTTGGACAATTAAACTTAATTCATCAATTTCATAAAAGCGTAATCGTTGAATAATTCCAAAGCGATCGCGTAACGGAGCCGTTAAGGAACCTACCCGTGTTGTTGCTCCAACAATTGTAAAGGGTTTTAAAGGAATACTGCGAGTTTTTGCCGATCGCCCTTGACCAATGGTAATATCTAATCGGCAATCTTCCATCGCCGGATATAAAATTTCTTCCGCAACTTTTGATAAGCGATGAATTTCATCAATAAATAATACCTCTCCGGGCTTTAAACTGACTAATAATCCTGCAATATCACGGGGTTTTTCTAATGCGGGAGCCGTTGTAATTTTACACGTTACCCCCATTTCCGACGCTAAAATCAGCGACATAGTGGTTTTTCCCAACCCTGGGGGGCCATATAATAATAAATGATCTAAGGGTTCCTGACGAGATTTTGCAGCTGCGATCGCAATGGATAAAACATCTTTTAAATCCTTTTGTCCAATATAATCTTCTAACCGATGGGGACGAATTTTTTCATCCTGTTGACGATTAATTTCTTCCTGGGGTGTAGCTTCTGCTTCTAATAAATAATCCAACTCATCCATCGGCTCCTGAGTCTTAGATTTTCTGGATTTTTTAGCGGCTGGAGTCGTCAACCCAGAGAACTTATCCGAGGGTTCAGGTTCAGGGGACTGCTTTTTGGAAGAAATAATCGCCATAATAGACTTACGCTATATAAGGGCTATAGGTTACAGGTTAGCAGGTTTGGGGATGAATGAGTTCTGATCCTCTCCTGTTCTTCCCTTTCATATTTAACCATCAATTGCGAATAGATTTGAGGAGTTTATTCATGTCTTCCAATTACATCGGTGATCATGCTTTAGTCATGGGGGGGAGTCTGGCAGGATTATTCACTGCTAGAATATTAGCCGATCATTTTGCTCGTGTTACCTTAGTTGAACGGGATCAATTTCCTGAACAGCCTCAACTCTGTCCTCTTGTTGCCCTTTCTCCCTAACTCCCCTTTTTTTCCGGCTTTCTCTGGTCTTACCCAATTTAATGACTAATTTCTACGATGTTGAAACACTGAAAAGACGGCTGCATCAGTTGAGTGATGAACAACTCAAACAAGACTATTTGCGAGGGGCATTAACCTTTGATTTTCTTGCAAAAGTGTTGAAAGAAGTTGAGTCCGAAGACTTGACCCTACGAGTGGTGAGTTTGGCTTTAAAATTAAATGTTATTCAAGGAACATTGTTAACAAAAACTGTTAAACCTGAATTTCAAAATAAAGCCTTTTCTCTGGTCATGCCATTAAATCTTCCCCTGGCTTTTAAAATTCGTTTATTAGCGCAAACTCGTTCACCTTTATTACTTCCTTGGTTTTTTAAAGGATTACATCATCCCAATGAACCTGTTAATGCTTGGTCAGCTTGGGCGATTACTCAAATCGGTCAAGCCGCCGAACCTTTATTATTAAAAGCATTAAAAGATCCCTTACAAAAAACTCGCCTTTGGGCAACTTGGGGATTAGGACAAATTGCCAGTGATCGAGCTATTCGGGGATTAATTGTTGCTCTTAATCATGAAGATAGCCAAGTTCGTTGGCGAGCAGCGACAGCATTAGGTAAAATTAAAAATCGTTTAGCAATCACAAAATTAAGAGAAATTTTAGCTTTTGATCCCGATCATTATGTTCGAGGTCGAGCCGCAACGGCTTTAGGATTTTTAGGAGGAGTATCGGCAATTACAGGGTTAAAAAATGCCCTTGATGATGCTGAATTTTATGTTTATACCAATGCCGTTTATGGATTAGAAACGATTAATGATTCCTTTGCCATTAAGGTACTTTTACAAGCCCTCAATCATCATAACGCCGATGTCAGAACTCGTGTAGTTGAAGTGTTGGGACGCATTGGTAATGAATTTGTGATTAATAAACTTCTGAAAAAAATTCATGATCCCGATCCTTTTGTTCGGGCCAAAGTGGTTGAAACTATTCAATCGATGAATACCCCTTCAACCATTAATGGATTAAAAACCGCTTTAAATGATACGGATGTTTATGTGCGATCTTGGGCAGAAACAGCTTTAGATAAATTAGATTCTTCAGAATCAACAACATTTTTAACAACCTTATTTAATCCTAATATTGTTTCGCCTTATTCCCATTTACCTAAACTTTGGATTTCCTCTAGGGCCGAAGCTAAAAACTATATTTTAGAACAATTTCAAGGCGCCAAGATTGGCTATTTAATTTCTATTGGTAGTCCCGGTAGTGAACTGCCTGAAGGGTTTGATCAAGTTCCGACTCGATGGCGATTAGAATTTGATGATATTGATACGCCTTATCATGATCCTGAATATATTTTACCAAGTCTTAAACATATTTTAGAAGCTTTGCATTTTATGAAATCGGTTCAAGCTAATCAAGGAGATTTATTAATTCATTGTCAAGGGGGAATTAGTCGTTCAACGGCGATCGCATTTATCCTTTATGCCTATCGTTTAGGGATAGAAAAAGAAGAAGAAGCCCTCAACTATATCTTAACAATTCAGCCTCAAGCGATGCCCAATCAATGGATTGTAGAATTAGCTGATATTGTCCTAAAGCGAGGCGGGCGATTAATTCAAGCGCTACGGAATTATCGTCGTTCTTTTCAGAATTCTTGAGGGAATAGGGAATAGGGAATTACGAATTACGAATTACGAATTACGAATTATGAATTATGAATTGGGGAAAACAATTTATCGTTTAGGTTTTAGCTATCTATAAAAAATCTGTGGAGACGCACGCCAGGTACGCCTTCACAGACAGTTGAAACCCATGCTCAAACTTAGGACATGGCTTGAATGATAAAGTCAAAGTAAGGGGCTGCGTCTTTAGCATCTTCGTCATCGAGTAACGCCAGAGACGCTTCTTTGAGACAAACAATGGCTTCTACCATTCCGGGCATGGGAACGCCTAAAGAGTTATACATTTCTTTGACCCCCACCAAACCAATGCTTTCAATGGGGTCTTTGTCACCGGACAGAATCCCATAGGTAATTAAGCGCAGATACCAGCCATAATCCCGTAGGCATAAAGACCGTTCCCGTGAACCTGACGCATTACCACCGGGGGCAATAAAGTCAGGGCGTTTTTTCCACAGTTGGTTACTGGCACGATCTACAATCTTTTTTTCATTATCAGCCAGTGTGGAAGCAATCCGCACGCGCTGTTCACCCGTTTTCAAAAAGTCATTGATGCTTTTAAGTTCACCAACACTGGGATAACGGAGTTCATCATCAGCTTTGAGAATAACTTGGCTAACTACTGTCATCTAAAACCTCAAGAGCTATTAAAGTTTTTCAAGATACCATTAAGTAGTTTAGCGACTCAGGGGGATCTGGGGAAGCAGTTAGTTGTAAATCGAGAGTAATTGGCTGAAATCGGTGTGAACAATCCCCCCAAAATCGTTAACAATTCTTAATTTTTAAGGCTTATGATGTGGCAGCAAGGACAACAAGTAGAAATTGAAATTACAGATTTAACCGATGATGGCAATGGCGTGGGTCGTTACCAAGATCGAGTGGTATTTGTTCCTGATGCAGTTCCGGGTGATCGCCTGCGGGTGCGACTGGTGCGGGTCAAAAGCAAGTATGCGGAAGGGAAGATACAGGATCTCGTAGAAGCATCCCCTGATCGGGTTTCCCCGCGATGTATTGTGGCGGATAAATGTGGGGGCTGTCAGTGGCAACATATTGATTATGAATTTCAATTACAAGCCAAACGGGATTTAGTCGTTAAAGCCTTAGAACGCATTGGGGGATTTATCCAGCCTCCGGTGGAGCCAGTATTAGCGGGAGAATCGCCTCTAGGATATCGCAATAAAGTCACCTATCCCCTGGGACGTTCGGCAACGGGTCAAGTTCAGGCGGGTTACTTTCAGAAACAAAGTCATCGTTTAGTTAACTTAAATCAATGTCCGGTACAGGATCAACGTCTAAATCCTTTACTGGCGAATATTAAGCAGGATATTCAAAACCGAGGCTGGTCAATTTATGACGAACCCCAACACCGAGGAAAACTTCGCCATCTGTCCCTGAGAATTGGACAACGCACGGGGGAAATGTTGTTAACTTTAATTGCGACCCAGAGCAGTTTACCCGGACTGCAAGAACAAGCGGAAACTTGGTTAGAACAATATCCTTCCTTAAAGGGGGTGTGTTTAAATCTCAATGCGGATCAAACCAATGCAATTTTTGGTCAGGAAACACGGTGTTTAGCGGGTCAACCCTATTTAAAAGAAGAATTTGGGGGACTCCAGTTTTTACTTAGACCGGATACATTTTTTCAGATTAATACAGAAGTGGCAGAAGCGTTATTACAAATAATCCTACAAGACCTCAATTTACAAGGAACTGAACGGATCGTTGATGCCTATTGTGGAATTGGGACATTTACCTTACCCCTAGCACAGGATTTACTGCAAAAACAAGCCGCTTCTAAGCAGTCGTTACAACTTCATCCAGTGATCGGTTTGGAAGTACAAGAAATGGCGATTGAGCAAGCTCGGCAGAATGCTATTTTAAATCAAATTGACACCGTTGAGTTTAAACTGGGAACAGTGCAAAAGTTATTACCCCAGTTAGGGTATAAACCTGATCTTGTTTTACTTGATCCCCCTCGAAAAGGATGCGATCGCACAGTATTAGAAACGTTGCTAGATCTCCAACCTCAACGACTGATCTATATCAGTTGTAAACCCGCAACCTTAGCACGGGATCTAAAAGTTTTATGTGAAACGGGAGTCTATGAATTAATACGGGTACAACCTGCGGATTTTTTCCCGCAAACTTCCCATGTTGAATGTGCTGCTTTTTTAAGTCGTTCATCCCAGGGATGAGATCTAGCCCGATATTCATGACCCCTTAAGGAAATTTCTGTTTCTATTTTTTGTCCTCAAAATTTGTGAAACAGAAATCCCATTCATCTTATAATGGGTAAAACATTAACACTAAATTCTGGCTAAGGTCGTTCTCCTAGATCATTAAAAACCTCTTGGAATCAATTCCGAGGGAGTCATGTTTAAAAAACTGAACCAATTCCCCGGTTCCGTTGCTTGGATCTGTCCTTAGTCTCCCCTGAGTGGTTTAACAATTGCCCCTTACAGATCAAGATATAAAAGGTATGTTTAAGAAAATTCTTGCTCCTTTGGATCTGTCTTCCAACAGTCAGGCTGTGTTTGAACAAGCGTTAGAACTGGCAGTAAGCAATCAAGGGAATTTGATGTTACTGCACGTTTTGTCTACGCATGAAGAAAGCAGTCCAGATTTTGGCATCTTAGTCGGATTAAGCTACTATCCAACGGCGAATCAAGAATTGGTGTATACCTATCAAAAACAATGGCAAGAGTTTACCCAAAAAAGTTTAGACGCCCTGAAATCTTGGTGTCAAATCGCAATGGATGCAGGGGTGGCGACGGAATATACACAAACCGTTGGTAAACCCGGTCAAACAATTTGTGACTTTGCCAAACATTGGGAAGCGGATTTGATTTTAATGGGACGTCGGGGTTACTCGGCTTTAGGAGAGTTGCTCTTAGGAAGTGTTAGTCAATATGTCGTTCATCATGGGCCTTGTTCGGTGTTAATCGTACAATCCCATCCGTCTTAAATTGATTGAAAATTTGCTCCCCCTGCCATTTTTTTTAAGAATGAAGTTTAGTGAACTGGTTGAAAAACTTAATAGTGGAATTACGGGTCATAGTTTGACCCATAACCCCTGCCTCGATCCCGATATTCATGGGGTGGCGGCGGTGGATAAAGCCACCTCTGGAACTCTCAGCTATATTGAAGGGTTAAAATTTGCCTCCTTTGCACAGCAGTCTGCTGCCAGTGCGCTGATTTTACCTGTAGATGAAGCATTACAAACTCAAGCAACAGACCGGGGTTTAGCCTGGGTAGCGGGGGAAAATCCTAGGGCGATTTTTGCGACGGCGATCGCCTTATTTTATCAACCTTACCAACCCCAACCCTCGATTCATCCTAGTGCGGTGATTGATGCGAGTGCCAACATTGGCTCTGAGGTTTATATTGGCCCCCATGTGGTGATTCAAGCGGGGGTGACGATAGGAAATCAGGTGTGTTTGCATCCGAATGTGGTGATTTATCCAGAGGTAAAAATTGGCGATCGCAGTATCTTACACGCCAATTGTACGATTCATGAACGCGCCCAAATCGGTTGTGATTGTGTGATTCATAGTGGCGCTGTCATTGGGGCTGAAGGCTTTGGTTTTGTTCCTACCCAAAACGGTTGGATGAAAATGGAACAATCGGGAATTACCGTCTTAGAAGACGGGGTGGAAGTGGGATGTAATAGTACAATTGATCGCCCTTCTGTGGGAGAAACTCGCATCGGAAAAGCCACAAAATTAGACAATTTAGTACATATTGGTCACGGTTGTACCATCGGTCAGAATTGCGCCTTTGCTGCCCAAGTCGGGTTAGCTGGAGGGGTCACCATTGGCAATGGGGTGTTATTAGCAGGTCAAGTCGGTATTTCCAATCAAGTGAATGTGGGAGATGGGGTCATCGTTACGGCTCAATCTGGCGTTCATCATAATATTTCACGGGGAGAGATGGTCTCCGGTTCCCCGGCTATTGCTAACAAGCTTTATTTAAAAACGGCGGCGGTTTATAGACGATTACCTGAATTGTACCAATCTTTAAAAGCTTTAGAACGTCGTTTTAGAGAGTCTTAGGGCTTGACGGTTGAAGGTTCACTCTGTTTCCTAATTCCTAATGGCTTTCTGGGTGGGAAAGGGTCGGGAATCAGGAAGACGGGGGTGGGATTTTTTGAAGTCTAATCCCGGATCTATTGATCTGTCTTAACGGCGGATTTTTTTTAATGGCATGGCTCAAGGGAGCAGGATGATTTTTCTTTCGGGGAGATGGCGGCCGGAAAAAATTGCGTTCCTGACTCTGGGGACGTAAAATAGGGCGGCTATCCCATTTTTAAGACAGAGCTAAGGGATGAGTTCTAGTACCACCCAATAAGTCTATATTCCCCTGCTCAATCTCAACGGGATTTTGAAGTCCCGTTTTTTTGGTCAGGGTAGAGATGGTGATTCCTGTATGGAAAGATTTGTAACTTAGAAAAAAAAATATTTGTCAAATTGATGAATTTAAGTATATATTATTTTTTATAACTCCAAAAAGTTGAATTGGATAAAAATTACCTACCTAGAGAAGTAAGGAGATTAAGAACAACATGAATAAACCTGCACCAACTCCCTTAACCGGAAAGGCTCTGCTTCAAAAAGTAAAAGAACTGTCTCATATGCCTCGGCGTGAAACAGCAAAGCTGTGCGGTTATTACAGCACGACAAAGGACAACCAAGTTCGCGTCAATCTCACAGATTTTTATGATGCAGTGCTGAAAGCACGGGGGATTCCGCTTAGTCCCGATGGTACAAAAGATGGTCGGGGTCGGGAAGCAACTTATATGGTGAGCGTTCACAAAAACGGTCAAATTGTAATAGGCTCAACCTATACCAAAGAAATGGGACTGAAACCCGGTGATGAGTTTGATATCAAGCTCGGATACAAGCATATTCACCTGATTCAAGTCGAAAATGGAAAAGACGCCAGCAGTGGCGATGAAGAAGAGTAAATTCGCTCACTTGAGCCATTAGAATGATATTTTCATGGCTTGCAAATGCGCCAACCCTGATTAAAATTGCTGTTTTTTTTGGGGTGTGGATGGGTTTATGGATGCCAATTGCTGTTGTCAGTGCATTCGCTCTCAATTGGCGTCCTTCTGAACCCCTAAATGAAACCCAAAAATTGACGTTGCTGGCGTCGCTTTATGGAATTGCTCCGATAGTTTTGTGGAAAGTTAGCCAAGTTGAGGGTCGATCCTTCTTTGATTATGGTTTAGCTTGGCGATCGCAGTTTTTCAGATCAATTGCCATTGGTTTCGGTCTGGCTGTTATCAGCCTGATCGCCTTATTTGGTTTTCAATTTATCCTGGGTTGGCTCAATTGGCGACAACAACACTGGGAAAATATAGGTGAACAGTCCTCTTCCCTAAATTTTGGGCGTCACCCTATAAAGGGATGGATTAAAATATGGGAAAAAATATTAGTTTTCGGGCCAATTCTGCTGATAGCCCTGTGGATTAGTAGTACCGAGGAGTTAATCTTTCGAGGATTTTTACAAAAACAATTACAGCAAGAATATTCAGCCTTTATCGCCGCCGTGCTCGCCAGTGGGATTTTTGCCCTGACCCATCTGTTCTGGGACGTCCGCAACACATTACGCCAATTACCCGGATTAGGATTAATGGGAATGGTGTTGACTTTCGCCTGTTTGGGTCAGGGGGGGTCTTTAGGTCTAGCCATTGGACTACACGCAGGTTGGATTTGGGGAATAGCCAGTTTGGATACCCTGGGAGGCGTTGACCCCACCCAGAAAGTTCCTGAATGGGTCACAGGGTTAGGGGGAAAACCCTTAGCGGGTATGTTGGGAATAGTAATGTTGTTAGTGGTCGCGGGTTTATTAGAAATCGTTTACCCTTTAAGCTAGGGTGCTACATGAATTACGAATTACGAATTACGAATTACGAATGGGGAATAGGACATAGGAAATACCAGATAATACTTCTGGCTGTTTTATGTCAATTGTAAATTATTACAATCTATTTGGGATTTCTATATCTTCTGGCGGCATTTTGCCCCCTTGAAAAAATATGACAACCGCAACAATTTCTACTCCAGAATTTACCCCGGTCTATGGCCCTGTGTGGTCGTGGCGCTATGGAAAATCCTTGGGAATTGATCCCATTGGTGAGATTTCTACCTGTTCTTTTAATTGTGTTTATTGTCAACTCGGAGAAATTAAACTTAAAACCCAAGAGCGTCAAATTTATGTTCCGACTGAGCAAATTTTACAAGCCTTAGCTCAGTTTGCGCCTTGGGATGTGGATGTAATTACCTTAAGTGGAAGTGGAGAACCAACCTTAGCCGCAAATTTAGGGGAAATTTTAATCGGAATTAAAACCCTCACACAGCGTCCAACTTTGGTATTAACCAACGGGACAACCTTATCAGATTCTCAAGTTCGAGAACAATTAACTTTAGCCGATCGGGTATCTGTAAAACTCGATGGTATTTCAACCGCCCAACTTCAACGAGTGAATCAACCCGTCAGGGAAATTAATTTAACACAGCTACTCATAGATCTGCAAGAATTTCGTCGCATCTTCCCTGGAGAATTGGGAATCCAAACGATGATTTTATCGCCTTGGTCATTATCAGATCGCCAGGAATATCAACGTTGGATCAAAGCGATCGCACCGACTGAAATTCAACTGAATACTCCCACTCGTCCCAAACCGTTAAAACATGAATTAGCCGGACGAGAAAATCATCCCTCCCCTGAAAATCTTCCCTATCAAGCTCGGAAACTCAAATCGGTTCAGCCTTCTATCTTACAAGATTTTGCTCAAGAAATTCAAGCGCAAACCGGAATTCCTGTCCGCTATCCTCCCGTCTCTAATTGATCCTCAAGTTTGCGTTGCTCTGGGGTCAGGGATTGTATCTTGATTAAAACTTCAATCTATCAATCTGATAGGTAATGGAGATCAAAAAAGGCTTTTTTCAAAAATGATTCTTCAGGTTCCTAAAATGTATTGAAATGTTAACGATACCCAAATTGTTATAGAAGAAAATAAAATAAATATGATAAAATAAAATTTAGTTACACTTGGAGAATATTTATGGCAAAAACAATCACAGAAAAGCCTTCAACTACTCCACTAACAGGTAAAGCCTTATTACAGAAAGTTAAAGCTTTGGGCAACTTACCTCGTCGGGAAGCGGCTCGTTTGTGCGGGTATTATACCCAAACAAAAGATAGCCAAACTCGCGCCAATATGACAGAATTTTACGATGCGTTACTGGCAGCAAAGGGCATTGCCTTAGATCCAGGTCGCAGCAAAGATGGACGGGGAAGGGAAGCAAGTTTTCGGGCTTGTGTGCATAAAAACGGTTCCCTGGTTATTGGTGCGAACTATACTGAATCCATGGGATTAGAAGCCGGAGATCAATTTGAAATTCGCTTAGGTTCAAAACACATCCATTTGATTCAAGTTGGGGAGAAATCTGAAGAAGATGTCCTCGATGAAGAATAACCGCTTAACTCTGATTTAAGGGGTCAAGGTTGGCTTGTCTAATTTTAAAAACCCGCATCCACAAGCTACTGTAATTCCACATTTAATTAAACATAAAACGTTTAATCGACTCACAAGCTAACCTTACCTCCTAACACAATTTTTTGTTGTCCTCCACCGGACAGTTAGAAAAAAAATGATTTTTATTCTTCCCCAACAACTTCAATTAAAACTGGGGCTAAATTCTCATTCAGCCTACCCAGCCGAATTAATTCTGCATAGGTATCTGCTTCAATGTCTAATAAGGTTTCTTCAAATTCTTCCCTAGCGACTTCTTGTAATTGCGGATATTCGTTGAGTAACTGATGGAATTTCTGTTTAACGCTGTTTAGCTCTCCTTGGACTAATTGCTTTTTATACCGATAGAATTCAGAATCAAGATCAGGGAAGCGATCAGAATTATCTAAATACTGTAAAACTCGCTGTAGAGCAATTTGACGAGCAACTAATTGAGAATATTCTTGACGAATAGGTTGATCTCCAATTAAGTTCAAGCCTTTCAGCAATACTTGAATACTTAACCCTTGTACTAAAAGCGTAAATAAAACCATTCCAAAAACAATATCAATAATCTCTTGTTTTTCAGCAATTATTTCAGGAACACTTAAAGCTAGAGCAATCGAAACAGAACCTCTTAATCCCCCCCACCATAAAATCGTTTGTTCTTGAACTGTAATCGTACTATTACCGATACTATTATTTAAAGCACTCAATCCGAAAATTCCAATACACCGAGTAGCTAAAGCCGCAGCAACGGCAATAAAAATTAAAGGGAGATGACTCCCTAAACTGGCAAATTGAGTTTGATCTCCAATTAATAAAAATATCATGGAATTGACAAAAAATGCAATAAATTCCCAAAATTCTGTGACAATTAAGCGAGTTCTAGGATTCATCCCAATTCTTGAACCCCAATTGCCTAAAATGATGCCAACAATGACCACAGCAATAACACCTGAACCGCCTAATTCTTCTGTAATTAGATAAGTTCCATAGGCAGAAACTAAGGTTAAAGATTGTTCAACAAACGGTAGATCAAACCGTTGGGTAATAAAGGAAACTCCGAATCCAATCACACATCCGACTCCAGCCCCAATTCCGACTACGGTTAAGAATTGTCCCAAAGCTTCCGAAATAGAAAAGGAATTCATTCCTAAAGGAATCCCTACTAATAAGATAAAGGCAACAACCGCGACTCCATCATTAAATAAGCTTTCTCCCTCCATTAAAACGGTTAATTTTTTACTAGCACCTAATTCTTTAAATAAGGCAATCACAGAAACGGGATCAGTTGCAGCTAAAGCGGCTCCTACTAATAAAGCAATGGGTAAGGTTAAACCCGCCCATTGATACAAGGAAAAGCCAATCCCGACGATAGAAATAACGACTCCAAAAATAGCAAATAAAGTAATCGGAAACCAGTTCGACTTTAAATTTCGCCAAGATAAATTCCAAGCGGCTTCAAACAATAACGGGGGAAGAAAAATTTCCAAAATTAATTGGGGAGAAAGATTAACTAACCGAACATCTACAAACGCTAATCCCATCCCTACAATAACTAATAATAATGTATAGGGGATTTTACGAAATATAGCCCAAGCTCGTGACAGTGCAGCTACCGTTAAAGAAACGGAAAGAACCAATAGAAAACGCTCCAAGTTTTGGGTAATCATTTCAGGATTTGCTACGTCTAAACTCATGTTTTTTCAACTCCTTCAATTTCAAATCGGTTAACAACTTCTGCTCAGGCTCGTACATTATCCTGGTTACGGATACCTTGAGGCTCATTCTCTCTTTGGCGATGTAATTTTCATCCTTCTACATTAGCCTAATCTTAAAAAGTGTCAATCCCCATCAAAACTGTTAAAATGATAGAGAATCAAGAACCAAAGCCAGTCATTGAACTTTGGGTCTGTGTTCAAGGATATAAAATTTAGCTATTTTTTGACTGATGAATATTAAAATAACTAGCCAAGACTATACTGCTCAAGTTCAAAACGTCATTGATACCTTAAACCAAGATTTACCCCTTTTATTTAACCAAGATATTTCCTATGATATTTATACCTCAGATATAGAATTTATTGACCCAGTAAATCGATTTAAAGGCAAGTTTAGTTATCGGATTATTTTTTGGACGTTACGGTTTCACGGTCAATTGTTTTTTACAGAATTGTATTTTGATTTACATGATGTTCAACAAACTGCATCCGATATTATTACTGCTAACTGGACAGTGCGGGGAACTTTGCGTTTACCCTGGAAACCTCGATTATTTTTTAATGGATATTCTACCTATAAGCTTACTCCTCAAGGCTTAATTTATTATCATCAAGATACTTGGGATAGACCGCCTCAAGCAATTTTAAAACAATTCATAAGCTCGTAATTTTGATTAAGAGTCGAATAACCCGTTCTCTAAGTTCGGTTTTACACACTATAACAAGTTCAAAAAGGTTAGTTACAGTAAAAATAAGAACAGAAAGCAATAACAAGATTAAATTATTTGATAAGACTATGACAAACCCTGTATCTCATCGTCAACTCTCTGCAAATAATGTATTATGGCAATATGTTCAAGCGATGGAACCGGAAACTATTGCTAAACTGTCTCAACCGGAACCCGAAGTTGCTCAAATTATGGAAAATAGCTTGATGCAAATGTTAGGTGGTTTACCTTCAGAGCATTTTGATGTTACTATTACGACAAACCGTGAGGATTTAGGCCGTCTTTTAGCATCAGCAATGATGAATGGTTATTTCCTCTACAATGCCAAACAACGCCTGGAGTTTGAAAAGTCTTTATCTCCTTCTCAAGATGCTTGATTTTTACTGAAAAGTTGCTACAGTCAAACATAGTTGCACTGCAACACCTTGAACAATTCCAATGATTCGGCTTTATTCCTTCCATACCAATTGGTGTGGAAGGAAACGTCTATTAGAACTTACTTTTATTTATATTTTACAGTGAACAATTCCACTCAATCTGATGGGTTAACGGTTTCCAGGGAGCCTTCTCTCAACCTATGTTCTGAATTCGTTTTACCCATTCAGAAAAAACAGGCTTTTCAGCAAGTTTTAGAACGTCATTCGGGAGAACATCAATTAATTATTATACAAGATTTTCCCGATCCTGATGCCTTATCTTCAGCTTGGGCTTATCAGTTAATTGCTAAACAATATAATATTGACTGTGATATTGTCTATGGGGGAACCCTGAGCCATCAAGAAAATATTGCCTTAGTGAAATTAACAGGATTACCTGTCCATCGCTGGCCCTTAGAAATGGCAAAAACCAAAGATTTATCAATTTATTCCGGTTGTGTTTTAATTGATAATCAAGGAACAACCAGTCAACTCACCCCTTTAATTCAAGCAGCTAAACTCCCAATTACGGTATTAATTGATCATCATAGTATGCAGAAGGATTTACATCCTGAATTTTGTGATATTCGTCCTCAAATTAAGGCAACTGCAACTATTTTTACCCAATATTTGCAATCGGGATTTTTAGAACTTGATAATAGTGAAATTGATCATATTAATTGTGCAACGGCGTTAATGCACGGGTTACGTTCGGATACAAATCAACTTCGACAAGCCACCCGTGAGGATTTCTTAGCCGCAGCCTATTTAAGTAATTATTATGATGCAAGTTTATTAGATTCTGTGTTGCGTTCTTCTCGGTCTAAACGGGTGATGGATGTCATCGAACGAGGGTTATCAAATCGTCAAGTTTTAGATAATATTTCAATTTCAGGGGTCGGTTTTTTACGCGCTTCTGACCGAGATGCTATTCCGCAAGCGGCGGATTTTCTATTAACTGAAGAAAACGTGCATACGGCGGTGGTTTATGGATTAGTTCATGATGATTTTAATGAACTGGAGATTATTGTCGGTTCCTTGAGAACAAATAAAATCACCCTTGACCCGGATGAATTTATTAAGGAAGCCTTTGGAACCGATGCAACGGGTAAGTTTTTTGGAGGGGGAAGAAGTCAAGCGGGAGGGTTTGAAATTCCGTTAGGGTTTCTATCGGGTTTTAATGAAAATAAAGATTATGCAGAGATGAAATGGAAGGTATTTGATGCTCAAGTGAAGCAAAAATTATTGCGTTTAGTGAATCCTGATTAAAAGGTTTAATCTGTTTCAGGTTATTCCTGAGCATTCAACTGAATGGATAATTTTATGTTTTTAAGAGGCTTAGGCTAAGGGGTTGACATTTCCTGAAATTCTATACTATAGTTAATATAGTGTGGATTATCTTATTAAAAACAGGATTATTATTCATTGTCAAAAGAAACCCTAATGAAAAACACATTATTAAGATGTTTTCTAAAACAAGAAAATAATCAATGGGTGGCTGTTTGCATCGATCTAAATTTAGCCTCTCAAGCAGATACCTGTAACGAGGCTAAATTAAAATTAGAAGCGATGATCAATTCCTATGTTCAAGAAGCTTTGACAGTAGATAGTGACTATGTAGAGCAATTATTATCTCGTAAAGCACCTTTCTCTCTCATTTTAGAATACTATTTTGCAGTTTTGCTTGAAAACTTGCCTGCTTTTAACCTTGCCCATTTTCAGATTTTTTCTGGCGTTTCACAGTCTCAAGTGGTTTAGGAGAAGATCTTGGGATTTTTTACAAAGTTTGCGCCGCCAACCTGTAAGCAAGTTAAAACAGCCCTTAAAAACATGGGTTTTGAACCCCAAAAACAAGATGGAACTTCCCATGAACAGTGGAAAAAAATTGTTAATGGGAAATTATACAAAGTTACTGTTGACTGTCCCAAAGCTCCATTTAGCAAAACCCTAGTTAAGTCCATGGCTTCCCAGGCTGGAGTATCCAAAAAAGTCTTTCTGGAATACTGTTTTGATAAAAAATTAAAAGATGATCCTCATCAGTAAAAAATCATCTTTTGTCTTCTCTTTATCCCAAAGGCAGTTAGTGAATTTTTTTTGAGAATTTTCCTGAACAGAATCATAGATGAAGGAATAAACAGGAGTAGATGCACCCTGATGGTTTTCCTTCAACTTCGGTTGGGGGATTTTTTTTGAGAATTTTCCTGAACAGAATCATCGATAGAGGAATAAACAGGAGTAGATGCACCCTGATGGTTTTCCTTCAACTTCGGTTGAGGGAATTTTTTTTGAGAATTTTCCTGATGAGAATCAACAGCGAAGGAATCAATAGATGTAGATGCACCCTGATGGTTTTCCTTCAACTTCGGTTGGGGGATTTTTTTTGAGAATTTTCCCGATGATAATCAACAGCGAAGGAATAAACAAGAGTAGATGCACCCTGATAGTTCCCCCTCAACTTCGGTTGGGGGGTTTTTGCTTGGGAAGACTTCTTGCGTCAGTTGTATTAATGGTGTTCAAAAATACCTTGAAATTGTAATAAATCTAAAGTGACCATTACAGGTAAACAGGAAAAACATTGTTGAGCGAGTTCTAAACGGTCTTCCCGTTCTAACATCGACACTAACTTTTTCTGAACGTTCAATAGATAGCGAACATCATTGGCGGCATAGTTTAATTGCTCTTCGGAAAGGTTACTCGCATTTCCCCAGTCAGAACTTTGGGAGGTTTTATCGAGTTCCACTTGTTCTAATTCTTGGACTAACTCTTTCAGTCCGTGTTTCCCGGTGTAAGTTCGTGCTAATTTACTGGCTATTTTTGTACAAAATACGGGGTTAACTTCTATTCCTAAGTAATAGCGAATAGTGGCAATATCAAATCGAGCAAAATGGAAGACTTTGAGAATATGAGGTGCTTCTAACAGTTGTTTTAAGTTCGGTGCTTCTGTTTGACCTTTAGCAATTCTAATGGCGGTGACTTGACCTTTGGGGTCACAAATTTGAATTAAGCAAAGGCGGTCTCTCCAAGGTAATAACCCCATCGTTTCCGTATCAACGGCTAACGCATCGGCGGTTAGGTATTCAGATAATAACGTTTCAGAAATATCCCCATCACAAACTTGAAAATTAAACATAGGATTATTGACGGTTGACGGTTGACGGTTGATGGTTGATGGTTGATGGTTGATGGTTGATGGTTGATGGGTAGGGGCGGGGTTACCCCCCCCTACGACGGTTGACTGTTAGCTTTATTAGTTTTTAATAAAACTATTCCCCATTCGTAATTCGTAATTCGTAATTCGTAATTCCCTATTCTACATTTAAAGCCATGCTTTTCTTACAAAAATTTGAGTAAAATAATACTCTCCTTTGGCATTTCTGACAATCCCCACTCCGGTTAACTCATAATTTCCCACCATATTGCGTTGATGACCTGGACTTTCTATCCATCCTTTTACAGCTTGTTTTCCAGGGTCAACATAACCCGAATTAAAAGCGACATTTTCAGCAATTTCTTGCCAACGAACGACTTGACGAACAGCTTGAAATCGAGCTTTTGACCCCCCATGACCAAAGGGAACTTGACCATTAGCCATTAACTGACTATGAATACGACATTGTTCACTAATTTTAGGATCTAGTTTTAAGGGGGGTAAATTTTTAGAAGCGCGATAATCATTGACTTGTTGATGTACGGATAATTCCAATTGCGCCAGATTAGAATTATTGGGGGTAGCAATGGGTGTCACTTGCGGTAGGGGCTTTCCAATTGAATTAATTTCTGCTAAAAATGTACACCCTCCCAATAATAAAACTATTCCCATGAATGGTAACTTAAACATAGTTGATTTTAGCAATAGTGTTGACGCGGTACAGTTGCGATAGGTCTGGGAAATCGAGAGCACTTTTTAGCTTACAGCACAAATTGTGATTTTTGTCAATATACCTATTTGTGGCTTTCGGTTTTCGTCCAAAAATTCGTGCATTGTAAAGTCGTAAATTAGTCAAGATACCTTGATATTATACGAAAGAATAAGGGTTTTAGGCTTCATTTTTGCATTTAGACACAATAACCCCTTGAAGGGTGTTTCCTTAAGTGTACCAGAACCCCTATAATCTCGTCAACTATTTGAGAAGAATTCTTAATAAAATATCAAGATTTCCTGACAAAGTTTTAAATTTTAAAATTATACCAATACAAAATATATAGCAACCGCTAGGCGCGGTTAGGACATACAATTTCGGGAGTTTTATGCAGAAGTTTTCCGTATATCGTTGATCAGGTCTGTTAGGTGGAAAGTTTCTGTATTCGGAAGAACATGAGGCACTGGAAGAAAGGATGCACACGGAATTAAAAGATTTCCGCGTTTCTGATAATAGAGAGTTTTTCCGCTATCCTCTGGATAAAGCAATACAACTTTTGCAAAAGTTCAACACTTTGCATGAGGATTCCACATCAACGTATGTGGCTGAAGATGTACTTTCACGTCTGAGAGAAAAATACCCAAATTACCTAAAACCAGAGATCGTAGGGGTTAGGATTATCCAAACTCAAGAGCGAGTTTGGCTAGAAGTGACAGAGGAAGAAGAAATAGCAGGTTATTTAAAGAATCAGACAATAAAACGGACTGACCTTGCCTTTATCAGTGATGGAGATTACGAAAGTCGTTTCTTCAAGTCAACAGATGATGTCACCATTAACGCTGACAAGTTTGTGAAGGAATTTGATCCTTATTCGATAATTATGACGACTGACCTATTTCATGAAGAGGCTTGTCATGAAGTGGATGAAAAATTCAATCCGCATAAGCAGTAATCACATAACTACGGCAGAACAAGGTGCTGTACCCGACCGCCTACAGTCCGCTCGTTTCTTGCTCCCTTCCGGCGGTGGGTTAGCTTGTTAGTTGGGCTGCTTCATCACTGAAATCAATAACGTTCTAATGTCACCCATCTCACGGGGTGACAACCCTGTGAGGAGGTCACCCATCCGACAAACAATTTTGCTTTTAGTGCTGAATTTAACTGTTAGGATGATTCAAGAATTTTTGCACCGTTTGTACATCCTTATCTCCCCGTCCTGAACAATTTAAAATAATCCGAGGACTGCCTTCTAATTGCGGACAAAGCATTTCTAAATACGCGATCGCATGGGCTGTTTCCAACGCCGGAATAATACCTTCTAAACGAGATAACCGTTGAAACGCATCTAACGCTTGTTGGTCAGTCACACTATAATATTCTGCCCGACCTAAATCTTTTAAATAGCTGTGTTCTGGCCCCACACCCGGATAATCTAACCCCGCACTAATGGAATGAGCTTCCATGACTTGACCATCATCATCTTGTAACAGATAACTCATCGCCCCGTGTAAGACTCCCACTTGACCATGAGTTAAGGTGGCGGCGTGTTTTCCCGTTTCCACCCCCGACCCAGCGGCTTCTACCCCAATAAGGCGCACAGAAGATTCATTCACAAACTCATTAAAGAGTCCCATAGCGTTTGAACCCCCACCGACACAAGCTAATAAAATATCGGGTAAACCGCCCCATTTTTCTAAACATTGGCTGCGAGTTTCGACCCCAATCACATTATGAAAATCCCGTACAATCATGGGATAGGGATGGGGGCCAGCAACGGAACCGAGAATATAATGGGTCGTTTCCACGTTCGTTACCCAGTCGCGGATAGCTTCGGACGTCGCATCTTTTAACGTTCCGGTTCCCGCTTCCACAGGTCGAACTTCCGCCCCTAACAACCGCATTCTAAACACATTCAGGGCTTGACGTTCCATGTCGTGAATGCCCATATAAATCACACAGTCTAGGCCATAGCGGGCGCAAACCGTCGCCGTCGCCACCCCATGCTGACCCGCCCCGGTTTCTGCAATAATGCGTTGTTTACCCATTTTCTTCGCTAACAACGCTTGGGCGAGAGCATTATTAATTTTATGAGCCCCGGTATGGTTGAGGTCTTCTCGTTTCAGATAAATTTGCGGGCCTGTACCGTCGGGTTTAGCATAATGTTGGGTGAGGCGTTCGGCGAAATACAGAGGGCTAGGCCGTCCCACATAGTCTTTAAGCAGGCTTTGGAGTTCCGTTTGAAATTCAGGATCTTGACGATAATGGTGATAGGCTGTTTCCAGTTCAGCTAAGGCAGGCATTAAGGTTTCAGGAACGTATTTGCCGCCAAATTGTCCGAAGCGTCCGAGAAGGTCAGGGCGTTGTGTTGCGGTGAGTTGGGGGTTGGGAGGTAAGGGAGTGGTAGTCACGGCGCAGGGAAATGATTAAGATTGAACAATTTCCTAATTATATAGCGAGTCTCAATCAAAAGGTTAGGAATCTAACCTGACTCAGTTGTTGTGATATAAAATCCCTAAATGTTTACTGCAAATTTACCCCTGTAGAGACGTTCCATGGAACGTCTCTACAGGGGTTAGGGGGGATCATCTGTACCATCTATAATGGGATTTGATATGAGTTAGGGAACAAAAGCCACTGTTTGGAAATTAAATGATATTGATATTGAGTATTAACATATTCTAATTGTACTAATTAAGCTTTTTTACGGGGACACAGGTTGAATATAACGTTGATTCGCCCGGACATAACAGGGGTTATTTTCAGGATATCTCCGAACAGGCATCCAAGGCAATTGTTGACTATCTTTAGCATTGATTAAAACTTCATCAGAACCCCCTCGATAGACTTCTGCTTGTAAAATATCTCCCTGTTTAAATTGTTGAATAATTGGAGAATTGATGTTTGCTGTTTGACGACAATTTAATGCGGGTGTCACGACTTTCCATAGGGAACCTGCCATCAAACGGGGAGAAGCTTGACCTTTAACGGGTGCTTCATTCAAGTAATAATTTCCCTGACTATCGGGGATAGGAATAGGCAGTTGACTCAATAAAACCATTGTAAGGTTTAAAGCTGCTAATGGTATTTTCATAAATATTAATAATAGTAAGCTTTTCTAAATGAGGCAATCGGTGTAATTGTGATAATATAGAATTAACAGTATTCTACCTCAATCACACCAGTCCTGAACCATGAGTCAATGCCTTAACCCAGATTGCCTCCATCTCAACTCTCAAACAACAATTTTTTGTCAAAAGTGTGGATCTAAATTACTATTAACAGATCGATATCGAGCTTTAAAAATATTAGGACAAGGAGGATTTGGTCGAACGTTTCTAGCGGTTGATGAGCATAAACCGTCTCAACCCTATTGTGTAATTAAACAATTTTTACCCCAAGCTCAAGGTACGAATAATCAACAAAAAGCCGAGGAACTTTTTAAACAAGAAGCGATACAATTAGAACAGTTAGGCAAACATCAACAAATTCCTGAATTATTGGCCTATTTTATCCAAGATCATCGTCAATATTTAGTTCAAGAATATATTGAGGGAGAAAATTTAGCTCAAGAATTATCTAAAAGTGGAGCATTTTCAGAAACTCAAATTGTTAATCTGTTAGGAGATTTATTACCTGTTTTAGCGTTTATTCACCAAAAACAAGTAATTCATCGAGATATTAAACCAGAAAATATTATTAGAAGAAAGAGCGATAATAAATTAGTTTTAGTAGATTTTGGGGCAGCTAAAGCAGCCACTAGGACGGCGTTAGCAGTTACAGGAACAGTTATTGGTTCGGCTGGATATGTCGCACCAGAACAAGCGTTAGGAAAACCGACTTTTGCCAGTGATTTATATAGTTTAGGAGTGACTTGTATTCATTTATTAACGAATAAGACACCCTTTGATTTATTTGATGTCAGTGAAGGAGATTGGGTTTGGCGAGATTATTTAACAGTTAAAGTCAATAATACTTTGGGTCAAGTCTTAGATAAACTTTTAAAACAGGGAACTAAAAAACGTTTTCAAACTGCTCAAGAAGTCTTAGATGCTTTACAATTAACCGAAAAACCGATATCACAACCAACACCACAACCTGATATTGAATTAAAGTCAGCTAAAGGTGTTAACTATCATAAATTAGAACAACTTTTAAAAGCTGGAAACTGGAAAGAAGCTGACCAAGAAACAGCTAAAAAAATGTTAGAAGTTGCCGGAAGAATAAAGGAGGGATATTTAAGGGTTGAAGATATTGATAATTTTCCCTGTGAGGATTTACGAACAATTGACCAACTTTGGGTAAAATATAGCAATGGACGCTTCGGATTTTCAGTACAGAAGTGCATCTATCAAAGTCTGGGAGGAACCCGGAGTTCTGATCGAAAAGTCTGGGAAGTGTTTGGAGAACAGGTAGGTTGGCGTGTGAATGGAAACTTTTTGTTTTACAAAGATCTAAATTTTCATCAGACAGCACCAGTTGGTCACCTCCCTTGTGGGAGGATTTTACACTGGAGGATGCACCCTACACGATGGAGGATGGATAGTGGAGAGGCAAGGATATCTTCTCTCGCGTCGAGACTTGTAGACTGTAACAGATAAAGCTTTTAACCCGACAGCGTAAGGGCGAGGCGCGCCTCGCCCCTACAGGGAATTAATAGGGTTGCAGGTTTCCGATAGGGTCAGAAACCCGGTTTCTTGGAGGTGTGGGTGGGGGTCAGAAACCGGGTTTCTTAATTGAGCTTTTTGTTAATAGCAAAAGTTAGGGCAGAAACCCGGTTTCTTGGAGGTGTGGGTGGGGGTCAGAAACCGGGTTTCTTAATTGAGCTTTTTGTTAATAGCAAAAGTTAGGGCAGAAACCCGGTTTCTTGGAGGTGTGGGTGGAGAGGAGAGCAGAAAGGGTTTCTTAATTGAGTATCAGGGATGCTATTATCGGAGCCATTGGGTGACATCAAAGGTCGTTCCTGTTAACTTAATGATCTGGCCAGAATGATCAAAAACGGGGCCGCCTCGGGCGTTGATGTAGCGAATTTCTCCATCATTGGCGCGAATGATGCGTAAGTTGGCTTCAAACGCCTCTCTTCTGAGTGCAGGAGAGTGAATGGCTTCCTGATGAAGTTGGCGATCATCAGGGTGAATTAAAGCTAAAATTTCTTCAGGAGAAGGAGCAGACTGATTCGGGTCAAGACCATGAATCAGAAAAAGCTCCTCCGTCCAATAAATTTCACGAGTTATAACATCGAACTCCCAACACCCCACTTGAGCCACTCGTTGGGCATTTCGCAACATCATTTCTGATCGTCGTAGTTGGGCTTCAATGTGTTTGCGCTGCTCAATTTCCTCCTGTAGACGGGCATTCGCCGCCATCAATTCTTGCCAGATATTGGCGGTAATTGAATCAACCATCCCTTCTAGGAGATAAGGATCTCGGTTAAGCAACTTGGTTTCCTTGTTATAAACCGGATCGAGACAGTACCCCAGACCATAGTGGGTTTGAATAAAATCTTGAAGACCCGCCTGTTCAAGCTTGCGGCGAATACTGCGGATATGGCTCTTGAGGGTGGCATCGCTGGGTAACTCATCGTCCAATGTCCAGAGGCGATCGCCTATCTCGCTGCGAGAAAACATTTGCCGGGGATAAGTGAGAAATAGCTTCAGAATTTGGTATTCCTTGCGGTTGACCTTCAAAACTTGACCGTGACAGGTAATTTGCTGGGCGGTAGGATTGAGAGACAATGGCCCCCAGGTTAACAGAGGGCTGGCCCGACGAAGGCCCCGCCGCGCCAAAGCACGCAGTTGAGCCAGGAGTTCAGGAAGCTGAATCGGTTTCACTAAACAGGCATCGGCCCCACTATCTAAGCTCTGGACACAAGTGTCTGCCTCAGCAGGCTCCAGCATCAGCAAAATCAAAACGGGGTTGCCAACCTCGCGCAAGCGACAACACAAAGTCACTCCATCCATATCAGGCAATACCGCCTCCAGCAAAACCCCATCGTACATGAACGCCTGAAGCAATTCCCAGGCTTCCTCGCCATCGGTTGCAATATCAACAATAAAGCTATGGCGCGATAAAACCTGATGCAGGACTCTACACAATGTTGGGTCTGGGGAAACTAGCAGAATTCTCATGGTTTAGCGGTTCAGCTTTCACAAGGGCTATCCCTCCAGAATTACACAAACTTTTCACCTTTTTGTGTCATGCTTTCTCCAAGTTTTTTAGTCCAGACCAAATTCTGAAAGGGTTGCTCTATATGGTTCCCGCCTCCCATCACGTCTATGATTTCATTCAAAAGAATGCCTTGATCAGTGGTGTGATCAATGGTGTCATCAACGGTGTGATTGGCTGGTTTATGTTTCGAGGAAAAGAGGCTCTACCCCTTACGGTTGATACCATATCAGCCCATGAAAAAACAGTTTTCTCAACGGGGGTGATGACAGCGTTTATGCTGTCGCTGATCTTGGGGACAATCGCCTTTTTTACCTTCAGCAAAAAAGCTAAAACTTTCCCCGTGCCATTTCCAGAGCTTTTGGATCGGCCTTTTTTCTTTTTTGGGGTGAGAACGGTTCTATTTTATTCTCTGTTTGCCTTTGGTACAGCGGCATTGATTGCCCTATTTTTGCAAAAGTTTTTAGGAACAATTCTGGTAACACCTTTGAGCGGTGCCATTCTCTTAGGAATAATCGCAGGGGTAGCCTCCTGGTTTATTAATGCGGCGGTGATGAAAGCGATGTTGCGACCTGAGTAGGTTTTTGAAGAATTAAGTATTTAACAGTATGGAGATTGTGTCGGTATGACAGTTTTAGACGCATTTAAGCTTGAGGGTCAGGTCGCTATTGTGACCGGGGGCGGGGCTGGTATTGGCCGGGGCATTGCTGAATTGTTTGCCCAGGCTGGGGCTGCTGTAGTTGTCAGCGACTTGAAGGAAGACACTGCTGCTGCGGTCGTTAAGGGCATTCAGGACAAAGGAGGTAAAGCCCTGGCTGTAGCCTGCGATGTCACCAATGATCAAGCTCTTGAAAATCTCGTCAAGGCTACCCTGGATGCCTTTGGCAAAATCACCCTCTTGATCAACAACGCTGGGGGCGGTGGGCCAAAACCCTTTGATATGCCGATGGACACCTTCATTTGGGCCTACAAACTCAATGTGTTTTCGGTATTTCATCTGTGCCAACTGTGTGCTCCCCAGATGGAAGCAGCAGGGGGGGGAGCCATTTTGAATATCTCCTCGATGTCCGCAGAGAATAAAAACGTCAATATGGCGTCTTACAGTTCCTCCAAGGCTGCGGTCAGCCACCTGACTCGGAATATTGCCTTTGATTTGGGGCCAAAGGGAATTCGGGTAAATGCGATCGCTCCGGGTGCGATTAAAACCGATGCCTTAGCGACGGTGCTGACCCCGGAAGTTGAAAAAGTCATGCTTAAGCATACCCCCCTAGCTCGGTTGGGAGAACCCAGTGATATCGCCTATGCTGCCTTGTTCCTGTGTTCTCCGGCCGCTAGTTGGGTGAGTGGACAGGTGCTCACCGTCAGTGGGGGCGGTGTGCAGGAATTAGATTAAGTTCCCCTTGTATTTCACCGTATTCAACCTAAAACAAAACCACTATGAGCAACTTTGATGCCTTTGCTGACTTTCGGATGGATGGTCATGTGGCCATCGTTACGGGTGGAGCCCAAAATATCGGGGAAGCCATTGCTAAAACCTTTTCGGGCGCAGGAGCCAAGGTGATGATTGCTGACCTTAATGGCGAGAAGGCCCAAGCAACGGCGGCAGCGATCCAGGCGGAAACGGGTAATGACGTGTTGGGGATCGGCTGTAACGTCACCCTTGAGGAAGATATTCAACAATGTGTCGCTCAAACTGTTGAAGCCTTTGGCGGTATTTCAACTTTAGTTAATAACGTTGGCTGGGGCAAATCCTACGATGACCCCCTGGATGTTCCTTTAGAAGAGATGATCGAGAGTTATAAGCTCAATACCCTATCGGCTATGCGAATGACCGCCGCTTGTCGTCCCTATTTACTCGAAGCTGAAAATGCTACCATTACTAACTCCGGTTCTCTGGTAGGGGTGTTACCTGCTTTTGACTTTATCGCCTACTCCGCCGCCAAGGCAGCCCTCAACCATCTGATGCTGGGTCTAGCTCACTATTTTGCCAAGCAAGTTCGCATCAATACCGTGTTGATTGGTACGGTGATTACCGAGGGCTATGCCGCAGCAGGTTTGGATGAAAAAGCCCAGTATGCCTTAGCCCACCCTGACAATTTGACCGGACGTGCTGGAAAACCCCAGGATATTGCTAACGCCTTCCTCTGGCTGGCATCTCCGGCTGGGTCTTGGGTCAGTGGTCAAACCTTACAAGTTTCTGGTGGGGGCAAGCGCGTCCGCCTCAAACCTGAGTAAATCCTAGGATAACCGGGTTTGATCTTGAAAAACCCGGTTGATAGCAACCTGGAATCAGTTTGGGGGGAATAACGGCCAAATTTTTAACGTATCATCAAAACTCCCCGTAATTAACGTATGATTTTGGGGGTTAAATACCACATTTACCCAGGCTTGATGTCCTTTAAAGGTTCCGACAAGTCCTCCATTTTCCACGTTCCAAAGTTTAACCCCTCCCCCAAAATCACCACTAGCTAAGGTTTGACCATCGGGACTAAACGCTACGGATTGAACCTTTTCTTGATGACCGAGAAGAATGTGTTCTGGAGTATTATTAAAATATTGGGATTCTAATTGTTGTAAATCCCACAATTTAACGGCATGATCCCAACTTCCCGTAGCTAACTTTTGACCATCGGGACTAATCGCTACCGACCAAATCGCCTCAGCATGAGCTTTAAACGTTCTTAATAATTCTCCGGTGTGCCAATTCCAAATATCAACAATTCCGTTAGTTCCGCCACTGACTAAGGTTTGATTATCCCCACTAAAAGCGAGAGATTGTACCTCAGTTCCATATCCGTTTAACGTCCTTAACGTTCGTCCGGTGTAAATATCCCACAGACGAATGGTTTGGTCACGGCTGACACTGGCTACCGTTTCCCCATCGGGACTAATGGCCACCGCATAAACCCATCCTTGATGACCGTAGAGCATTTTTTTCTGACGACCACTCCACAAATCCCAAACTAAAATAGTTTGGTCACCGCTTCCACTTACTAACGTCCGACCATCGTTACTAATGGCTAAAGTTCCCACAGGTTGAGAATGTCCCAATAAGGTGTTAATTAATCCTCCGGTATTGGCATCAATAATATTAATTGAGCCATCGGTATTCCCATAAACTACAAATTGACCATCGGGACTCACGGCCACCGACCACACTGGGCCCGTATTTTTGGATAAAGTTCGGACAGTCCCAGGGTCTTGAAGAATGGGGGGGGCAAAATTCTCAATTTGGGGTACAGGAATTTGGATATCAGGAACTTGATAAATGGGTTCTGGAGGTTGGGAAGAAATTTGAGGGACAATAGAGGGTAGGCGAGAACTCATGAATAAGGAAAATAACGCTAAAGCTGCACCTCCCCAAGCCGTTAAAATCCATTTACGTTGGACAGTTTTTGTTAAGTGAACCGGAATGGGCCCTGATTTTAAATCCTGCATCACCGCCATCGCTGAAGGATACCTTTTGCTGGGGTTGCGTTCAATTAATTGATTTAAAATTCGGGTTAAACGCTGACTAATAGGTCTTTTGAGATAATCTTTCCAAACCCAAGTATTTGTTTTAATGTCAAATAAATCAAACGGAGACATCTGGGTTAACAGATGTAGACAAGTTATCCCTAAACTATAGAGATCCGTTTTAGCATTAATTTCCCCTTGCAGTTGTTCCGGTGCCGCATATTCTGGGGAACCTTGAAGGGTTGTTGGGAAATTTTGTTGCGGATAAATTCCAGCAAAATCAACTAAAATAAACGGTTTTGCAGGCGGAATAAAAACTGAACGACGGATAATATTTTCAGGTTTAATATCCCCATGTACCATTCCCTTTTCATGAATGAATTGAAGCAAGGGCAGAATTTCACTGAGGATATACCAAATTTGCAATTCCTGAAACACGCCTTCTTGTTTAACTTCTTCAGCTAAATTTCGCCCTGAAATATAGTCCTGTACAATATAACCACAATCTTTTTCTTCAAAGGACGCTAACAGGTCTGGGAGGGCGGGATGTTGGCTAATGGCGTCTAATTTTCGGGTATAAACACGGAACTCAACACGGGCGTCCGGTTGGGATGGCGGATAAAGACATTGCTTAATCACGCATCGAGGTTGAGACGGTTTATCTTCATCAACGGCTAAAAATGTTCGGTTCCATTGACTTTGACCTAAAATTCGGATAGCACGATAGCGGTCTTTGAGGCGCAATTGTGAGCCACAACTCTGACACAAAAGGGCGTGAGTCGGGTTTTGAGGCTTCTGACATTGGGGGTTGATGCAGTAACTCATAACCAGAATTTTTTAGTATATTTTTTCTATGATACGTCTTTCCAAAACTTTAGTCTGATTCAGGGAAGGCGATCGCTGATTCTTAACTATTCGAGGGGGTTTGGGGGAGCGATAAGTCCCACGCTGAATTTCACATTGACAAAAAACCACCAGAAATCAGCGATACATGGACTCCCCCAAGTTAATTTGGCGTTTGTAAATCCCGACCCAATTAACAATCTTATGTTAAATTATATCAAAGAGTTGAAAGCAACAATGTTTCAAGCATATAAATTTCGCATTTATCCCAATACTGAACAACAAATCGCCTTAGCCAAAAGCTTTGGCTGTTGCCGTTGGTATTGGAATTATGCCTTGAACTTATGCCAAGAAACCTATAAAGCAACCGGAAAAGGGTTATCCCGAAAAGATATTCAAGGATTATTACCTCAACTGAAAAAAGAATATCTTTGGTTGAAAGATGCCTACTCCCAATGCTTACAAGTTGTCGCTCTCAATTTATCGATAGCTTACAAGAACTTTTTTGAGAAACGAACTAGATTACCCCGATTCAAATCCAAGCACGGTAGACAATCAATCAGTTATCCCCAAAATGTTAAATTTGAAGGGGATTACCTCAAGTTACCCGGTCAAGTGGGATTGATTTATTGTCGTCGCCACCGAGAAATTGAAGGGAAGATCAAAACCGTTACTATCTCAAAAAATCCAGATGGAAAATATTATGCTTCTATTTTAGTTGATGATGGTAAAGAAATACCTAAATCATCAACTCTAGGAAAAGCGATTGGGATTGATTTAGGGGTATCTCATTTCGCAATTACTAGCGATGGTGATAAATATAGTAATCCGAAACATTTTGTTAAATATCAACGCAACTTAAAACGGAAACAACAAAAATTATCTCGCAAACAAAAGGGAAGTAATAGTAGACAAAAAGCACGATTAAAAGTCGCTAAAGTCCACGCTAAAATCGCTCGTTGCCGAGAAGATTTTCTACACAAGCTATCCCGCAAGATAGTTAACGAAAACCAAGTGATTGCTGTAGAAGATTTGGGGGTTAAGAATCTGGTCAAAAATCATAAATTAGCCAAGGCAATTAGCGATTGTGGTTGGGGTATGTTTGGTACAATGCTCAAATACAAAGCCGAAAAAGAAGGAAAAATCTATCTCGAAATTGATAGGTTTTTTCCTTCTTCTAAAACTTGTCATGTCTGCCTCAATCAAGTGAGTAGTTTACCCCTTGATATTAGAAGTTGGACTTGTACACATTGTCAAACGACTCATGACCGTGATATCAACGCTTCAATTAATATCAAAAATGAAGCCTTGCGGATACTTCGACTGTACTCAGTACAAGTTTTGGAGTTAGGAACTAGCTCTACTGCCAATCTGAGGGGATGTCAGTCGTCTGAGCAAACTTCTGTTTCTTCAGATGCTTTCCCCGTTGACGTTGGAAGCCCACACTTACTCGTAGAGAAGTGTGGGTAGTTCACATAAACGCAACATCTTTGAGATAATTTTCTATCATTGGGAGGATGACGACATCAAGTGTTAAACTGTTCAGCATTTAAACTTTATCAAAATGGAGTCAGAAGATCAACACGGAAAGTCCGTGATTTTTTCTGGGTTCTTTTCCAAGATTAACTGAATTAATCCTAACTGATTTTAACCTATGGCTTTCATTCGTATTGTTCCCAGTTGGCAACTCTCTGAACATCAAATTACCCCAGAGTCCGTATTTCTCAATCGTCGTCGCTTTATGAAAAGCTTAATTGGGGCGGGCTTAACAGCAACTATTTTACCGTTAACCGGATGTCAATCTTCTTCAACGGCTAAAAATCAAGATAATTTTTCAACGCAAGTGATCTCGAATTTTACCCCAAATCCGAATTTTGCTGATGTTAATCGTCCGGTTACGGCGGAAGATTTAGCGACAAAATATAATAACTTTTATGAGTATGGCGGTTCCAAATCGATTTGGCAAGCAGCCCAAGCATTACCGTTAGAAGATTGGAAAATAGAGGTTTCAGGATTAGTTAAAAATCCAACTACATACACTTTAGATGATCTTCAGAAAAAATTCCCCTTGGAAGAACGAATTTATCGCTTTCGTTGTGTGGAAGCTTGGGCGATGGTGGTTCCTTGGTTGGGATTTCCGATGCACAAATTAATGGCGGCAGTTGAACCCACTTCTGAGGCAAAATTTGTGCGGTTTACGTCTTTTTATGATCCTAAAATTACCACTGGGCCGGGATTTTGGGCGAATGGTTATCCTTGGCCCTATACAGAAGGATTAAGAATTGAAGAAATGGCGAATGAGTTAGCATTTTTTGCCATTGGAATGTATGGAAAAACGCTACCGAAGCAAAATGGTGCACCGTTACGAATGGTGACTCCTTGGAAATATGGATTTAAGGGAGCAAAATCGATTGTTAAAATTGAATTTATTCAAGAAAAACCCGCAACCTTTTGGAATACCTTAGTTCCTGATGAATATGGTTTTGAAGCCAATGTAAACCCGAATAAACCTCACCCTCGATGGTCACAAGCGACGGAACGAATTGTCAGTAATAGCCCTAGTTTTTCTTGGGAAAAACAGCCCACTTTACTGTATAATGGGTATGAGGAATATGTGGGCAATCTTTATTCTTAAATTCAGGGTTTGAGGGGATCTAAACGATAAACAAGTTGGGTGTTGGGCGGTAGCAAACCAGAGGGGCTAAAGCCCAACAACATTACAAGCTAAAAGTTGAGAAATTCTTAATTTTGTTTTAAATGTCCGCAATATTGTTTTAAACAGCTTTGTAACAATTGAGCATCAAAAATAATCGGGACAAAGTGAATACTTTTGACTTCTCGGAAATAAAATAAAATGGGTACAGGAGTCCAAAAAATTTCCCAGTTCATCCACTCTTGATAAGGAAACCGACGGATGAGCTTACCCGAACGATAAACATCTAAATCCGTTGGGGTAAATTGTAGACGAATGAGGGCAGTTTGGATGAAGAGAAATAAGGCAAAAAACGCCAGTGCTAAACTTCCCCATCTTTGAATTAAAAATAGGGGAAATGCAGTAATCATCAGCACGATTGGAATAATATAATTGGGTGGTAATTCAATCGTATTAGCGGTTTGGGTTGTAGGTGTTGGAGTCATGGGTTCAACTTGATTCGGAAAACTTTAAACTAATATTACCAAATTTATACCCAGAAAGAGGAAATTGGGGTTCGTACAGTCATCCATATTCTTTCCCATTGCCCATTCCGCCCTGATAACTGATAACTGATAACTGATAACTGAATTAACCCATAACAGCACTTCCCATGCCTTGAAACATAATCCAAGATAGGAAAAAATCAAGGATAAAAATCGATAATAAAGCCGTAACAACAGCCGTTGTTGTGGATTGACCTACTCCTTTTGCTCCCCCAGTTGTCGTTAATCCCCAACTCGTCCCAATAATGGCAATAGTCGCCCCAAATACTAACCCTTTGACTAACCCACTACAAACATCCCAAACTTGAATAAAATTTCGGACTGAATCTAAAAAAGCCGTTGGAGAAATATTGTACATACTGTTAGCAATTAATAACCCTCCCGCTAATCCCGTAATTAAGCAAATAATCGTTAAAATCGGTAACATGGAACAACAAGCAATCACACGGGGAATCACTAAATAATCTACCGGGTCAGTTTTCAACATATAAAGGGCGTCAATTTGTTCTGTAACCCGCATCGTGCCAATTTCTGCTGCAAAAGCTGAACAAACCCGTCCCGCAACAATCACGGCCGTTAATACCGGGCTGAGTTCCCGCGCTAAGGACAGAGCTAGAACTCCCCCCACAATATTAACAGCACCTAACGCGACGAATTCTCGTGCAACTTGAATGGTGAACACCATCCCCACAAAACTCGCTGTTAAGAGGGCAATCATTAAGGATTCTGGGCCAACAGTGACCATTTGTTCCAAAGTGTTACGACGGTGAATTTTACCCTGAAGTAAATGCACCACCACTTGTCCGGCCAATAACAGGGCGGAAATAAATCGTTGTAGCCAAAGTTCAAAGCTGGAACGAGTGTTAGAATTGCTCAAGGGAATAACAACTGTATAAAGTTCAATCAATAACTAGAAATATACAAATCTTCAACAAGATTTATAAAGCAGAAAGTTTAATTTTTTTGACTTTATATTTAAGATTTCTCACAGATTCGATTAAAACGCGCGATCGCTCTTATCTTAGAAATTAGCAAGTTAGATTGACAGTGATACCCAATCCAACAAAGGTCAATGATACTAGCATCCAAATATAAGATATAAGATCCTCCTAGGGATAGATTTATGAGTATTTTCCCTCATCTGATTCGTTCTTTGCTTCTGGCGATTACGTTTAGTTTCATCGCCCCTGTATTATTAATCGCGATGGGATTAATTACTTGTGTCTTCATGAGTCACCTTCCTTTGATGCAAAGCTTAGGGGAGTTTGGCTGTAAGCAAATGCTCAAATTTCTTGCCACCTTTGGCAGTGGACATCCTGTGCAGGGATGTTTAGTCATTGCCCTAACCTGTAGTTTGGTCGGAGGGTTATTTGATACCTATGCTTGTTGCCAAAACTTACGGAGCAATTAAAAAGCTATTATAAAATCAAATGGTAATCCGGGGAAAATTAGGCTAAACAAATATTATAACCCGGATTCAAATCGCTAATTGAGTTTAGTTTATAAATCTCTACAGTTCTACCGGATTTTTTTCCCTAAATTGTTAAGAAATGAAAAGAAGATTTGGATTTCATTATAACCCTTGGTAATATATACTTAGCTAAAATAGAAAAGTGAGGAAAATCAACCAAAATCAGGTTTTTTACCGTCCTCTATTCTCTGAGTTTGATATAAGCTGGAAGCTGTGATTTTTATTGAAAAGCTTCTTAAATTGAACTCGATTTCTATTATCTTAATTCAAAATTTATTCTTTTTAAAAAACCTGTTTTCTCCCTACAATTCTCAGATTAAAATTATCAAAAATACAGAAAAAGAGGTATAGTTCTATGTCAACTAATTTAGATGTAGCAGTCATTTCACCCTGGAAAGCTGAACTGGTTAAAGATATTGTTCCAGGCTTCTTTGACCTTTCGGCAAATAATCTAACCAACGTTAACAATACCCTCTATTTTGAATCACAGCAAACTCAAAGTTATTATTCTTCTTACTATGCAGCTAAGGAGCAATTGTGGAAAAGTGATGGGGCAGAAACGGGTACAACTTTAATTAAAGATCTAGGATTATTTGAAAATCAAGCTTTTTCCTCAGAGGTTAACAACAATACTTTATATTTTGAAGTTCTTGTTCAAGATCCGAATACCAATCTTTCCAGCCTTCAGTTGTGGAAAACCGATGGGACAGATACAGGAACTCAATTAATAAAAGATTGGGGAAGCTCCTTAACGATTAATAGTTTTATCCCCGTTGACAATTCCCTATATTTTTCGGCTGGTAATTACTGGAATGATACTCAGTTATGGAAAACCGATGGTACAGAAGCGGGAACTATTTTAGTTAAGGATTTTGGCAATGGTATTTCTGATATCACAGAAGTTAATAATAGTTTATATTTAGACATTTCTCAATACGATTCGATGACTGCAACCTCAACAGCGCAGTTGTGGAAAACCGATAGTACAGGTACAGGGGTTGAATTAATTAAAGACTTTGGGAATTTAACATTTGGTACTGCTTATGAAGATAGCAAGATCAGTGTTAATGATATCTTATACTTTGAAATCGGTCAGAGTTATAGTTATTATTCATCATCTCCTTCTCCTGCCCTGTCTCAATTGTGGAAAAGCGATGGAACTAATACGGGAACAACGATAGTTAAGGATTTGGGCAGTAGCAAAGATATTAATAATTTTTGGGACAATCTGAATAATACGTTTTACTTTTCTGCATCAATCCCTAACTCAGAGAATTACTCTAACACAACCTACGAATTATGGAAAAGTGATGGTACAGATGGCGGGACGACCTTAGTTCAAGACTTCGGTAAATCTTCTCTTAATTACTTAACAACCGTCAACAATACCCTATATTTTACGGTTAATAGCTTTGATTCTTTGACCAAGATTAACGACCGTGAGTTGTGGAAAGTCGATAGCAATGGTAATATCAGTTTAGTCAAAAATTTTGGAGATTTTTTAATTGAAGAATGGGAAGTTATTGATAATACCTTGTATTTTCAAGCCTCAAAAACTGACTCCGATACCTATACATCAACGGCTCAGTTGTGGAAAACAGACGGTACGGATATGGGTACAGTATTAGTCAAAGAATTTCCTAACTCGGATTGGATTTGGAGCTACAATGGTTCAGGATTAGAAGTCATCAATAATACCCTTTATTTTCCATTAACTGATCCCAATTATGGTACAGAATTATGGATGAGTGATGGTACAGAAACAGGTACAATCATGGTAGCAGATATTAATCCCGGACAAGCCAGTTCTGATGCTTCGATTCCGGTTGATGTTAATGGTACACTTTATCTCCTCGCTGATGATGGAATTCATGGAAATGAGTTATGGAAATTAACCCCTACTGGGAGTAACTTAATTCCACAAGATGAATTAAGAAATAATGCTAAGGTTTTGGCGATGAGTCATCTGAATTTCATGTCTGAATTAATCAGCAGTGCTGATCCAACCCTAACTTTTTAAAAATATCAAAAATACAGAAAAAGAGGTATAGTTCTATGTCAACTAATTTAGATGTAGCAGTCATTTCTCCTTGGAAAGCTGAACTGGTTAAAGATATTTTTCCAGCATCTTTTGACCTTTCGGCTGATAGCCTAACAAATTTCAACAATACCCTATATTTTCAAGTCGATCAAACTGAATCTTATCGTTATGCCTATTCAGCCAAGGAACAGTTGTGGAAAAGTGATGGGACAGAAACGGGTACTAATTTAGTTAAAGATCAAGGTTCATCATACTACACTACTTCTTTCCTAGATATCAACAATAATAGCCTATATTTTGAAGTTTATAATCCAGATCCTAGTACCATGACCTCCAGCTTGCAGTTGTGGAAAACTGATGGCACAGACACAGGAGTTCAGCTAGTTAAAGACTTGGGAAGTTCCTTAGATATTAAGAGTAAGAGTTTTATCCCCATTGAAAATAACCTTTATTTTACAGTAGGCTCATCCGTTGACGCGACTCAGTTATGGAAAACCGATGGCACAGAAACTGGAACAGTCTTAGTTAAAGATTTCGACAATATTATATCTAATGTCAGAGAAATCAACAACAGTTTGTATTTAGATGTTAATGAATATAATCCTGTAACCTCTACCTCTACGGCTCAGTTGTGGAAAACCGATACTACAAATACAGGAGTTGAGTTAATTAAAGACTTTGGTGATTTTATATTTGATTATTCTTACCAAGACAACACAGCCATTGTCAATAATACCTTATACTTTGAAATTCGGAGTCCATACTTCGCGGATTCATCATCTTCTCAACTCTGGAAAAGTGATGGCACTGATACAGGAACAACTTTGGTTAAAGATTTGGGAAGCCTCAAAAATCTCAGTGAATTTTTGGGAAAACTTAACAATAATTTTTACTTCTCTGTGTCGGTTACAGACTCCGAAGATCCCTATACAACAACCCATGAATTATGGAAAAGTGATGGTACAGATGCCGGGACAACCTTAGTTCAAGACTTTGGGGATTATTCCTTTGATTACTTAACAACAGTTAACAATACTCTGTATTTTACAACTAATAGCTATGACACTCTTACCAGTAAATCAAACTATCAATTATGGGAAATAGATGGAGATAATGGCAATGTTAGTTTACTCAAAGATTTAGGAGAATATTCGCTCTCACAATGGGAAACTATTGACAATAACTTGTATTTTCAACTGTCCAGATATGATTCGAGTACCTATACCTCAACGACTCAATTATGGAAGACTGACGGTACTGATATCGGGACAACACTCATTCAAGATTTTCCTAACTCTAGTTTCATGAGTGAGGACGAATTAGGAGTAATCAATAATACCCTTTATTTTCCATTAAGTGATCCCAATTATGGCACAGAATTATGGATGACTGATGGTACAGAAACAGGTACAATCATGGTAGCAGATATTAATCCCGGAAAAAGAGGTTCTAGTCCTTCGATTCCGGTTGATGTTAATGGTACACTTTATCTCCTCGCTGATGATGGAATTCATGGAAATGAGTTATGGAAATTAACCCCTACTGGGAGTAACTTAATTCCACAAGATGAATTAAGAAATAATGCTAAGGCGTTGGCGATGAGTCATCTGAATTCCATGTCTGAATTAATCAGCACTGCTAATCCAACCCCAACTTTTTCTAATGTCTTTGAAACCCCTTCTAACTTAGGGTTGATTTAAGCTAACCTGTTAATGACAATCAGTTCTCATTCTGTTCAAAATTCGTTTACTATTTTGAGAGGAACTTTTGTTTTTAATTAGGTTAAATTTGTTCAATGGCAGATATTGTTGATATTGCTGTAGGTGCTGGTTCATTTACAACCTTAGTGGCTGCTGTTCAAGCCGCAGGTTTAGTGGACGCCTTAAAAAGTCCTGGCCCGTTTACGGTTTTTGCACCCAATGATGATGCGTTTGCTAAACTTCCCACAGGAACCGTACAAACCTTAGTTCAAAATCCCCCCCAGTTAGCCCGAATTTTAAAATTTCACGTCGTTTCGGGGAAACTTTCAAAAGCTGATTTAGAAAAATTGGGTTCTGTCACGTCTTTAGAAGGTTCACCTATTCCCATTAACTGTTCCGATGGGTTTGAAGTGAAAAATGCAACGGTTCTCGCCCCCGATATTGAAGCGGATAATGGCATTATTCACGTCATTGATACGGTGATTTTAATGGGTTAATTTTAGGTTCTAATTAGCCAATCAATAACCCGTAGGGGTGGGGTTTTCCCACCCATTTTTAGGGATTAACTATAAAAAACTATTCATCTCGGAGAAAAAATTTTGAGTCGGTTTAAAAAAATCACAGCAATTGAATTGTTTGCTGGAATTGGGGGGTTTCATTTGGGTTTAGAAGCCAGTGGAATTCAAACGATTTGGGCGAATGATATTAATGAATTGTGTTGTCAAGTTTATGAAAGCAATTTTGGTAAAAATTCAATTCAGTTAGGAGATATTAAAACTATTAATTTAGGGAATATTCCTGAACACGATTTATTAACCGCAGGATTTCCTTGTCAACCTTTTAGTCAGGCGGGAAAAAAATTAGGAATTAGAGATCAGCTTAGGGGTACTTTATTTGAAAAAATTGTAGAAATTATAGATACTAAAAAACCCCAGTATTTTTTACTGGAGAATGTTAAACGTATTTTAACAATGGAACAGGGACACCATTTTAAAGTGATTTTAAATGCTTTAGCGTCTCTCAATTATTTAATTGAATGGCGCATTATTAGCCCTATTAATTTCGGTATACCTCAAAACCGAGAGCGTATTTTTATTTTTGGATCTCGCTGTAAATCGGATTTTAACCCTATAAATTTAGAAGATCATTTAATTTTTTTAAATCAAAGCGAGACTGAATACTTAAATTTTGATTTCGAGAAGTTTGAAAAATATTTATATCCTATTTTAGATTTAAAGGTTAAAAATTATCCTTGGGGAATTACTTACCAAAATAAAATGTATAGTCAATCTCTCCCATTATTTCCTGATATCTATCCCCCTACGCGATTAAAAAATATTCTTCAATCTGAATCAGAAGTTGAGCCTCAATTTGATTTTACCGCAGATACTTTAGAACGAATTAAAAACAGTAAAGCAGTTAATCGCTATTGTAATGGTGTAGAAATTTTATATAACCAAGACGGAGGTGCAAGGTTAGGGTATACTATTTTTGGTGTTAATGGAGTTGCTTCTACTTTGACCGCATCCACTTCCAGACATTATGAACGATATCAAATTGGTAATAAATTTAGACGATTAACGCCGATAGAATATGCACGTTTAATGGGTTTTCCTGATAATTGGTGTCGAGTTGCTAAAATTTATGATCAATATGCTTTATTTGGTAATGCTGTTGTTCCCATTTGTATTGAATGGATTTGTCAAAGAATTGGGCAAAAAAAGATAACCATTTCGCCTAAAAGATATCAACTGTTAACTGTTAAGAGTCAACAGTCAACAGTCAACAGTCAACATCTAATTTAACGATAATCAGAGCGTTGAATATCTCTTAATCGAGCTTCGGGACGTTTAAATCGATCTAATTGCGCTTCAAAAAATTGACGATTTGCCATCAAATGTTTAGGATTTTGATCATCTAAAGGATACAGTAAAGCCGTGCGTAACGCTTGAATAACCGCAGATGTCACACAATACATTGACCGTTGGAAACTATTCGCCAACTGAATCAACATATCATCCTCACCTCGACAATATTTTTGGTAATATTCGACTAAATAAGGAGGCAAGAAATGTAACATATCTTGCATTAATAATGTTGGGGGAATTCCTGCTGTCCCAACGGGGAAAATATCAGCATAAAGAATGCCATAATGGAAGTCATTTTGATCATCAGGAACTTGCTTTGCTTGAGCGTTATAGGATTTTGTTCCTCGGAAGGGAGAAGTGCGATAAAACACCGCTTCAACATAGGGTAATGCTGCTTCATATAACCACATAAACCCTTTAGATTTGGGGATAATTTCATAACATTCCCCATCAATATAAACATGATGATAAATTGGACGACCTGCGATCGCAAAAATCCCATTAACCAGAAAATTCATCGCTTCAGGAACACTGGTAATTTTGCCTTCATCATAGAGATCGCTCATTTCAAAAAACACCGGAGCCATCACTTCCCAAAACAGTCCTAAATTGCTATAATAGGACATCATTCTCACCTGTTCGATGAATAAATCAGGGAAAAGTTTATACAATCCCATCATCATCGGATTGTTTTTAAAATAAGCTTTAATCGCTTTATCTGCGTTAGTTTTATATTCATCCGTATCTAAATAAGGATCAAATAATCCTCCCATATCTCGATGCCAAAACATTGCTTGCATACAAGCTTCTGCAAATTCCATATTAACGCGATCATGCCATAAATGATGCAATAATTTAGGCATTTTTCGGGTTTCACCCTTTTCTATAAAATCTAATAATTCCGGGTGTGCTGTTGCTTCTCCTCGCCATATTCTTAAGTCAGCATCATCTCCCGCATAATGATTATGGAGGTCTAAATATTCTTTAGGAATGAAGTATTTTAAAAAGGGTAAAGGATTTAAAAACACCTGTTCAGCAATATAGAGTAAATCCCGCCAATAAAAATCCATCGGCACTGCATAAGCTTTATAAATCCCGATAATTTGCATTAAATTTTCTGGGGTATCGGGTAACATTGCACCCCCTGCTTCTAAGCGATGAATAATCTCGGAAAATTCATGGGTTGAGGGGGGTAATTTGGTTTGAGATAAGGTTGCTGTTGTCATGATTTTTTCCTAGTTTTAATTGGGGTTAAGGGGGGACACAGAAACCGGGTTTCTCAAGAAAAATCCTGATTTTATCTAAAAATTTAAGCTAGAAACCCGGTTTCTTGGGGGTTATTGTTTAATGGCAATTTGAGTAGGAACAGCGTTATTTAAAGCCACAACCATCGACTGTGCAGTGGGTTCCATCCATCGGAATAACCAAGTGGGTTGGATACCGAGAACAAAAATTAAAGCAGCTAAAATTAAGGCGGGAGCTTGTTCAGATAAGCTAACTTTCGGATAATAAGCCAAGCTATTATCGAGTTTTCCAAAACAGGTACGGTTGAGGAGAATGACAAAATAAACCGCCGTTAAACCCGAAGCAATAATACACAATAAACTGTGAATGGGGAAGACGGCAAATGTTCCTTGGAAGACCGGAAATTCAGCAACAAATCCAACTAAACCGGGGATACCAGCGCTCGCCATTCCTGCCATAATTAACAGGGAACTGGTGAGGGGTAAACCGCGAACGGGGTTCATTAAACCATTGAGAATATTTAAGTCACGGGTTCCAACTTTCTCTTCCACAACGCCGACTAATTGGAATAGAATTGCCAGGATTAAACCGTGAGCAATCATTTGAGCAATTGCCCCAATTAAACTCAGTTCATTAGCGGCTGCTGCGGCAACTAAAATATAACCCATGTGACCAATTGAACTATAAGCCACCATGCGTTTAATATCCTGTTGAGCAATAGCCGTTAACGCGCCATATAACACACTAATCACTCCAATTGTTGCCAGTCCAGGGCTGACAATATGCCAAGCTTCAGGAAACAGTTGTAAACCAAATCGAATTAAACCATAGGCTCCTAATTTTGCTAGAATTCCGCCTAATAAAATTGTGACTGGGGGAGAAGATTCAACATAGGCATCAGGCAACCAAGTATGCAGGGGAACTAAGGGAATTTTGATGCCAAATCCTAACAGTAAAACCGTGAGTAAAATTAACTGAGTATTTAATGCAAAGTTCTGGGTTTGAATGGCAGAATAATCAAAACTTCCGGCTTCACTGAGCCAAGCCATCCCTAAAAATGCAGCTAAAATCAGAATCCCTGAAAGGGCGGTATAAATCAGAAACTTCATCCCCGCATAGGCGCGTTTTTCACTGCCCCAAATGCTAATTAAAAGGTATACGGGAATTAGTTCGAGTTCATAAAAGAGAACGAAAAGCAGTAAATTTTCGGATAAAAAGGCTCCAGCTATGCCTGCATTGACTAACAAAATCATCGAGTAATAAAGACGAGGACGGTCAATATTTCCATGACTGCTGGCAATGACAATTAAGGTCAATAAACCATTTAATCCGATTAAGGGAAAGGATAAACCATCTATGCCTAAACTGTAAGATAATCCTAATTGGGGAATCCAGGCTAAATATTCTTGCAGTTGAAAATGAGGATTAGTTAAATCAAAATCAAAGGCAAGTTTTACTGTCCAAACTAAAATGATACTCGTGATGACTAATGCCAGGGAACGAACTTGCTGGGTTGAAAATTGTTTAGGTAATAGTCCTATTAACAGGACTCCTAAAACCGGAATAATAATTAAAACACTCAACATAAGCTTAGGGTATGAGGATGAGGGGTAATCTCAGCAATATTCAAGTTAACCCAAAAGTAGGTTTTAAATTCAGATTCCAAACTTTTTTTATCATAACTTACCGAGTTGAAAAAAAGTAAAATGATCAGTTTTAAAGTTTGGATAATAGCAATAGAAATGATTTATCAGAAGCCGAGTTCTTCTGTAAATATAATTTCTATTGCTAGAACGGGTTTAGGTAATCAGTTTAACTTTTCCAGTTTCTAATTCATAAAAACCACCGACGACTTTTAATTTATCATTGGCAATTAATTGAGTAATAACCGGAGAAGACTTTAACTTTGTGATTTGGAGTTTAACATTGGCAGTAACCGCTTCTTCCCACGTTGGTTTGCCTTTAATGGAAGGTTTAATGGCATCAATAATACTGCCAATCTGACCGGGAACTGAATTTCCGTCCAGAGTAGCTTTAACGGCTCCACATTTTTGATGACCTAGAATCATAATCGTTTTAATTCCTAATTCTAAGGCTCCAAATTCCAAGCTACCCATTTCTTCAGGAGTAACAACATTTCCCGCATTACGAACTACAAAAATATCGCCTAACCCTTGATCAAAAATAATCTCGGCGGGTACTCTGGAGTCAGCACAGCCTAAAATAGCAGCAAAAGGTTTTTGACCTGCGGTAACTTCTTTCATGCGTTCCCGATTTTGGTTAGGATGTTTGGGTTTATTTTCCATAAACCGTTCATTTCCTAACATTAAGGTTTCTAAGGCTTTTTCTGGGGTAATTTCTGGGGGTTCACAACTCGAAGTTTCAGCGACAATTTTCTTTTTGTCTCGGTCTAAAACTTTTGTTGTGACTCCAGCCGTTAATAAGGCTGTTCCCACAATGCAAACTCCATATTGTAATAAATCACGGCGGGTATAATTGGGTTTATCGTAATCTGGGGCCATGTTGTCCTCCCTGGTTATGACATTGAAACTGTTCAAAAAGCAAGTTTATCTTTGATGCAATGGAATTTATTATAAACTTGCTTGAGACAGCTTTATGCAACCACTTTTACCATTCCCGTATCCAGGTTATAGTAACCTCCGACTATTTTTAATTGAGCCTCTTTGATTAATTGGGAAATAACCGGAGAAGCTTGTAAACGACTGATTCCTAATTTAACATTAGAAATGATGCTTTCTTCTAAGGTTTGATTCATCTTAATAGCAGGTTTAATCGCGTCTAAAATACTGCCAATTTTACCCGGAACGGCATTCCCATCAATAGTGGCTTGCACCGCTCCACAATTTTTATGTCCAATCACCATTAGGACTTTTGCTCCTAACACTAAGGTTCCAAATTCCAAGCTGCCAATTTCTTCAGGTGTAGCAATATTTCCCGCATTTCTAACTACGAATAAATCACCAAACCCTTGATCAAAAATAATCTCGGAAGGAACTCGTGAATCTGCACAACTGAGAATAGCAGCAAAGGGGGTTTGTCCTTGGGCAACTTCTTGAATTCGTCCCATACTTTGATTGGGATTTTTGCGTTTATTTTCGATAAACCGCTTATTTCCTTCTAACAGTTGGTTTAGGGCTTCATCAGGGCTCATGTGATTACCCGCTATTGCAGGTTTCTCTTTTAACCAATTAGCTTTTGTTCCTAAACCGATGGTTAAAGCAGCAGTTCCCGCAGCAACAGCCCCAAATTTTAATAAATTCCGGCGAGAGACGTTGAGATTGTTTTCAATTCCGCGCATAATTTCCTCACACTTAATCCAAGGTTTAAACACCTAGCAAAAGAATGCTATCTTTAAAACAGATTTAGGGAAAAGAACCCTAATAATAAAGTAACTCCCACAATAATTGTCAGGGCATAAAATTGGGTTTGACCGGAAACGTTATATTTCAAACTTTGTCCACTAAAAACCGTTACCAGTCCCACTAAATTTACAAAACCATCCACGATATAGCGGTCAACCCAATACATAATATTAGAGATGAGTCCCACCACAAAAATAATCGTGACTCGATACAATTTTGCCGTGTAAAAATCGTAAGCAAAAAAGTCTTGTAACGCTTGAGAGGGAAGTTTAACCGGTTTTGGCCAATTGTTATTGAGATAAATTAACCCACTAAACCCACATCCGGCCAAGGTTGAAGCGGTTAATAATCCAGCAACGGTGAGATTAATGGTATGCCCTTGGGGTAACAAATTCCACTGTTTTAATAATAAGGGAATATGCAAACAAAATCCCGCTAAAATTGTCATGGGTAATACCATTGCCCATAACACTTCCGGGGAACGGGTGGTCATTTGTTTGGGTTTTCCGGCAAAAATTAATCCAAATTCACGGGTTAAACTAAAAGCCGTTAAACCATTCACTAAAAACAAGCAAAATGCAATGGCGGGTTGAGTATTCCAAAGGGTTTCTGCTAACTCTAATATTGTCCAAAATCCCCCAAAGGGAGGAACCGCAATTAAGGCCGTCATTCCGACTAAAAAACACAATCCTGAAATCGGACGTCGTGACCATAACCCGCCATATTGGGTTAAATCTTGGGTGACATTATTACTAATAATTCCCCCAGTGGTCATGACTAATAAAGCCATGGGAAAAGCATAAGTTAATAACAGAGAAAGAGCCGCTTGAGTTTGCCCAGTTCCGACTGCAATAAAGGTGATGCCCATATAGGCACTCACGGAATAGGAAAGGGCGCGTTTAATATCAATTTGAGCCATGGCAATACAACTCGCACCAACGGCCGTTGCTAACCCAATTAATACCATCGTTGACATTACAACAGGAGACAAAGCTAAAACGGGTTGCATTTTAACTAATACCCAAGCCCCGGATGCAACTACAACAGAATTGCGTAAAATTGTACTGGGAAGGGGGCCTTCCATGGCTTCATCTAACCATAAATGCAGGGGAAATTGAGCGCATTTTCCCAATGGCCCTGCGAGTAATGCTAACCCTAATAAGGTGGCAACATTCGGGTCAATTTTGGCGGTTTGTGACCATTGAGCTAATTCTGTAAAATCCCAAGTTCCAGCGAGAGGAAATAGGGCGACTACTCCCATTAATAGGAATAAATCTCCGACCCGTTTGGTTAAAAAAGCATCTCTCGCCCCGGTTACGACTAAGGGTTGGTTAAACCATAACCCGACTAATAAATAGGTTCCCAGGGTGAGAATTTCCAGAATAATGTAACTGTAGAAGAGGGAATTACACAACACTAATCCACATAATCCCGCTTCAAATAAAGCTAATAGAGAATAAAACCTCGCCCATCCCCAGTCCATTTCCATATAACCAACGGCGTAAATTTGGGCTAATAAATTTAACCCAGTAATGACTAAGGTTGCGCCAATGGTGACAACGGAAATTTCTAGAGGAATCGATAAATTGAGGTCAACGACGCTAAACCAAGGAATGATTAACGCTTGGGGAGGATGACCCCAAATTTCTGTGAGGGCGACTAACCCATGTACAAAGGCGAGTAAGGAGGTAATGATATTGACATATCCAGCCGGACGGGGGCCAGTGCGTCGAATAATCGAGGGAAACCAGAGGGTGGATAATAATGCTCCGATTAATGGGTAGCACGGTATCCACCAAATGGTCTTTAGAAAAAAATCAGCCATTGGTGTGACCTATTGATCAGTTTGCAAAAAGATTGAAATGGAGTAAACCCTTACTCCTGGGGTTTTGTAGCTTTTTGGAGTTTTATCGACCCCGGAAGACCACATAGATTTTTTACTGTTGAATACAAACATACCATAGATATTAGTATATGGATAGTCCCCAAGGCATATCAATATAAAAGATATTTCTCATCTTATTAATAAAGTTTGATTATATAAGCACAAATACTTAACAAAGCATCTTTTTTAGAAGCCAGAAATGAATCATCAGTTTGATAGGAAGAGAGTCAAGAAATAATACAAAATAGTAGCTTTTGGTCAGGTTGTATTAAAATAATTTTTGTATTTTTGTAGAGAAAAAATTCAGATCAAAATGAAGTTATATTATATTCCAACAACCAGAGCCGTGCGTCCCCGTTGGATATTAGAAGAGATTGGAATATCCTATGAATTAGTTTATGTGACGATGGCAATGACTCAGGAGCCCGGATATGAAAAATTGCATCCACACCGAAAAGTTCCTGTATTAGTGGATGGCGATATCATCATGTTTGAATCCGCCGCCATTTGTGCCTATTTAGCCGATAAATTTCCTGAAAAACAATTAGCACCCAGCCCAACTTCTGAGGCTCGCAGTTATTACTATCAATGGCTATTTTATGCTTCTTTAACTTTAGAAGCCCCCGTTGAACAATTTATGTTTAATGTATTACCGAATTTACCTGAAAAACTTCTCCCTCAAAAAGAAAAAACAAAAGTTTCGGCTGAAGAAGCCTTAGTTTGGTTTAATAAAGTTGCCCAACCTCTCAACGAATTATTAAGAACTCAAACCTATCTGGTTGATAATCGTTTCAGTGCTGCGGATGTAGTGACAGGGGGTGTATTAATCTGGGCGTTACGATTAGGAATGCTTTCTGAAAACTCTCCGGTCAAGGATTATGTACAGCAGCTAATGGAACGTCCTGCCTTGAAAAAAGCAGATGAAGATTTTTATTCTAAACCCTGAACTCTCTAATCAAGATAGACTTTTTTATGTAGGACAAACCTTCATTATCAGTATTTACCTGTTTTCAATCTTGTTCAATATTTCCAGGCTATTTGAGGAATATTGATGAACGGTGTCATCATATAAAAATCTTATGATATAATGGCATTCATGTTGTGTAAATATTAAATACATGAAACAGCTTTCCTTATTTCCTGAAGAACAAAATCAATTTGATTCTGATGTCTTAGATTCATCTAGTTGGGGAACATTTAAAGACAGCTTAAAAGCTCCTATTCATAGCTGGTTTACCTATCCAGCCGGATTTTCTTATAAAGCTGTTGAATCCAGTATAAAACAATATGAAATTAAACCATTAGAAGTGATATATGATCCCTTTATGGGTTCCGGTACAACTAATGTTGTTGCCAAAAAATTAGGCATTAGTTCTTATGGGTGTGATGCTCATCCTTTTGTTTTCAGAATAGCGCAAGCAAAATTAAACTGGAATCTAGGAATAACAGAAGTTACACAATCCATGAAAACTATTTTTTCATGGATTCATGAAAATCAAAAAAAAATTAAAGAAACAGCTATCCTAAAAGAAATTTTTCCTGAATTGGTTTTAAAGTGTTATGATCCAGAAAGTTTGGTTGATTTATTGTTGATTCGAGACAGCTTGTTTAATTCTGAAATCGATCAGAAAATAAAAGAATTATTACTGGTATCTTTGACTAATGTACTGAGACAGGTTTCTACTGCTGCCACAGGATGGCCATATATTGCTCCTAATAAAATTAAAACAACATCTCATAATAAGGATGTATTTTCAGAATTTCAAATCAATAGCTATAAAATGGTTAAAGATATAGAAATTATGCTAAGAGAAGTTGATAAAAACTATCTTTTATCTGAACATAATTTGTTTAATATAGACTCCAGAAATACTAAAAATTTTATTCAAGAAAATACTATAGATCACATATTTACTTCTCCTCCGTACTTAAATAATTTTGACTATGCCGATAGAACTCGATTAGAAATGTATTTTTTCGGTTATGCCAAAAACTGGGCAGATCTCACTGAACAAGTCAGAAAAAAATTAATGACTTCTGCTACTACACAGACATCAAGAAGTGATGAGCGATATATTCTTTCGCAAGACATAAAATATGATGCACCTAAAACCTATGATTTTCTTGATTCAGCCATAGAAAAATTAGGGATAATTCGTTTAAATAAAGGAGGAAAGAAAAATTATGATTTAGTTGTTGCTGGATATTTTAATGATATTTTTGAAGTCTTAAAAGATTGCTACCGTGTTTTAAAACCAGGAAAAAAAGCTATTTTTGTATTGGGAGATTCTGCACCCTATGGAGTTCACATCCCGACAGATGAATTTATAGGAGAATTAGGAGTTGCTATAGGGTTTTCTAGCTATAGAATTAATATTTTAAGGCAAAGAGGTGAGAAGTGGAAAAAAAATCCTCAACGGCATACTGAAAAATTAAGAGAATCTATTGTTACCTTAATTAAGGAATAAAAAAGATGAATAATATGAATATACAAAATCCAGGAAGTGCATTAGGTGAAGCCATTGGAGCCGAACTAGAAAAAGCGCTGAATAGTTTTTTGAGACAGGTTGCAGAGCAGGAAGGATACCACTTTGTTAGTAAAGGAGTAGGAACAACAAAGCAGGGAAATTCTAGGAAAGTATTAGTGATGTATGATCTATTTGGGACAGAGTATAAAATTGATGCTGTCATTGCTAATCATGCAATGCAACCTATTATTTTATTTGAATCTAAATATCTTCGCTATACAAAACATAATCGGGATAAAGGCAGTTGGATTTGCAATACTCACTCTGCATTAAGAAGAAGATATTCGAGCATCAGAAGTTCAATTGCTGTATTGGCAGGAAACTGGACAAGGACTTCTTTAGCTATGATGACAAGCTATAATATTAATGTATTTATGATTCCCTTTCAACTCATTTGTGAATTACTCCAGGAACATAATATTGAATTTGACTGGAGAGAAAAAGATAGAAATATAGCTGCCCAATCTTGGATTGAATATAATAGCCTAAGTCTGGATGAAAAAACTAGAATTGGAAGAGAAATGATGGCTCCTATTCAAAGCAACCTTGAACAAAGTGTGTTAAATATTTTAGATGATTCTATCATTAGAGAGGTTAATAAAATTTCTATTGAACTTCATTCAAATTTAGGAGAGGTTAAAAGATATGAATTTAAAACTATTAGTGATGCCATTGAATTTATGAGCCTAGATGATTTAACTGAAGCATTTCTGATTACTGATTCTTTAACTTTATTTGATCCTCCTCCAAATTTAACTGCTTAAAATTATATAGATGATATCACTGAGGCAAAAACACTCGTTCAAAAGGTTGTTTTCGATAACGTCGATAGACATCAAAATCGCTATCTAGGGTAGCAATTCCAGATATATTCAATCGCTCAGAAATAGCGATTAGGGTTAAATCTGCAAAATCTCCAGGCAAATCGGCATACTGAGTATTGAGTTCAGCAATTCGCAAAAAGTCTTCAGGAAGGAGAGGAACACATTCATAAAGTTCTTTAGCAACATCTAGTAGGAATTCGTTTTGGGTTGGGTAGGAAGAACTCAGCAGCCACATCACCTCCGTAATACAGCTTGAGGTTGTCAACAATCGACTGGTACAGCTTTCAAAAAAAGTACAAACTTGTTGATGATAATAGTCAGAGGCGCTATAGTACGCAAACAAAATACCGCTATCGATGAGGATGAGGGAATGGTGTTTCATGGATGGCGGTTTTGGAGATAGGTGGCGATTTGCCGTTTACGATTAGCTCGTTCTGATAAATCAGGAGGAGCATTTTCTAACAAATATTGAGGGTGTCCTCCTCGTCTTTCAACAATAGTTTTACCAAGTTGTAAGGTTAACCAATGCTGTCTAATTAAGCGTTTAATTAGATCGGTTTGATTCGTATTGGGGTGATGATTTAGGAGTTCAGCTAATTGCTGTTCTGTTTCTGGATCTAATTCTAAGGTCAGCATGATCAATATTTTTTAACAGATTGGATCAATTATAGCATAAATTAATCCAATAGCTGGTTAAGGAAACTCCCCATATAAAAATTTAATTTTTAATAATTTGGATAAACTCTTTTAATTTTTGTTCATAGCGATCGCCTGCAACTTCAATAACATTATTATGATCAGCCCCTTCAACCCAAAAAGACAATTTAGGAGTATTGACGGCTGCAAATAAACGTTGTCCATGACTAAATGGAATCACTTGATCAACGGTTCCATGAATCACTAAAACGGGAGCTTTAACGAAAGGAATTTTGCTAAGATTAGCAAACCGATCAAAAGGATATAAAGGAAAGTCTATTTTAACTCGAAAGGTACTCATAAATGTACTTTCCAGAACTAAACCCCCCACCGGTTGACGGGACGCTAAATCGACTGATGGCCCCCCACCCACAGAACGGCCATAAACAATAATCTGATTAGGGGGAATCTTTAATTGTTGTGTAAGATAATTATAAGCAGCATCAATCGCTTGATAACTTCCCTGTTCTGAGGGTTTGCCTTCACTGGTTCCATAGCCGGGATAATCATAAGCAAAAACAGCAAATCCCATCTGACGAAATCGTTCCAATAAAAAGCGATTATTCCCTAAATCTTCAGCATTTCCATGACTGTAGAGAATCGTGTATTTTGCTTTTGAGTTCGGTAAAGATAACGCGGTGATCTTCACATCCTTGACTGTTTTTAGGGTTAAGAATTCTGGAGTTTGTACATAACTCGAAGGTTGAGGAACAAAAATCAAACGTTCTGAGTAGAAATAAGCCCAAGCCCCAACAGCGACATAGAGAATTATCAGAAAACGGATCATTCGTTTTAGGGAAAACTCACCAATAACAAAGCGTTTGATCAAAGTCTGGCGGTTCATGATGACTTTCAGAGGGCAAACCTGTTTTGATTCTAATTTTGTAGTTTAATAGGTTTGGTGAACAATGAATAGAGTTAATCGATTGTGAGGAATGACTATGGCAGACTGTCCTAACGACCTCAGATATACAGATGATCATGAATATGTCAGACTTGATGGGGACATTGCCACTATTGGCATCACTGAGTATGCTGTGAATCAACTCGGAGATATCGTCTTTGTGGAATTACCTCGTGTAGGAACTGAGGTTTCTCAAGGTAAAGAATTGGGAACCATTGAGTCTGTGAAAGCGGTAGCCGAATTTTATGCACCCATCGGGGGTACAGTGATGGAATGCAATACAACCCTTGAAGAGTCCCCTGAGTTGATATCAGATGATCCCTATGGAGAGGGATGGTTCGTTAAAATTCGAGTTAATAATTCCATCGAGTTAGAGAAGATCTTGTCTGCTGAGGAATATCAAAACTACCTCAGAGAATAAAGACGCTTAACAGCATTTTGGGTTTTGGGTGTCATCAAAATCTTGATTAAACAGTTTATCAAACAATATCTATGTTGAATTTATCCCCCCTATCGGTTCCCGAAAATATCACGTTTGAGCAAGCCATTGAAATTACTCAAACCTTACTCGATAAAATTGAAGAAAAACAGTTATTTGAGGCTGAAATTGAAACGATAATTGCTCAGTTGGTGACAACTCAAAATGGGGCTAGGGGATTTTTTGTCACCTATTTAACTGATCCTCGCCCCTTTTGTAATCAACCTACAGATGCTGTTATCCACGCTCTGCAAAAATCACCCGAAATTGTATCAGAATTACTGGTGAAAAATGTAGCCATGTCGGCAGCAATGGCTGTATATCATCGTCGGCATCATAACACTGAAATGGAAAGCAGTTCTCAACGAGTTTCTCAACGGTCTTCTAATTTAATTCAACGGTTGAAGTTTCCCCAGTTGCGATCGCGGGTTCAACAACTTTTTGATAGTGCGAAAACTGGAGAAGGAACCTATCAAGAATTTTTAGATCGTTGGGGATATGATGCAGAACAACAAGATGTGATCGCCGAAGTCTTGCAACCTTTATTATAAACTGTTTAAGAACGAGATAACCTCACCTTATTTAACTCGCCCTCAAATCGATATGACTCTAACACAATCCCTTAAAACCCTAGGCTGTTTAGGAGATGTTACCCTAGAAGCTGATCATGCTCGTTTGAAAGGATGGATCACCTCTATTCAAGGAGAACCCATAGACCAGTTTAAACTGATTATTGGGAATCAAGAAATTACTAATTTTAAACTGGAAAAAAATCTCCCTAGTCCTGATGTTCAAAAGCTGTTTCCGACTTTACCCAATTCTGATCAAGCTCGATTTTTTATTTATATCCCTTTAGACAAAATTGCCCCCAATCAATTTAATACTTTAGTGCAGTTAATTCCTATTGTAAAGGGAGAAGAAGGAGAAATTTTATTTAATTTATTAGAATCAACCCTTCCCGTTCCTGAAAAAGAAGATCGCTTAGGCGTGGGTGGAAGTTTTAAATTTGTGGCTTGTGATTTCTTAGGTCATTTTGTCAATAAAGCGCAATTAAAACCCCACGAATCGATTTTAGATGCGGGATGTGGAGTCGGACGCATGGCTTATTCTCTCAGCTATTATTTAGATGATACCGCCCGTTATGAAGGGTTTGATATTGTGGAAAAATGGATTAACTGGAGTCAATCTGTTATTCATGAACATCGACCGAATTTTAACTTTCAATGGGCAAATATTTATAATAAACGCTATAATACAGAAGGAACAATTAAAGTAGAAGACTATTCTTTTCCCTATCTAAATGAACAATTTGATTTTGTTTTCCTAACCTCTGTGTTTACCCATTTATATGCGAATGCAGTTCAAAATTATCTGCAAGAAGTTTATCGTGTTCTTAAACCCGGAGGACGGTGTTTATGTACATTCTTTTTATTAAATGAAGAATCAGAAGCGTTAATAAAAGCCGGGAAAAGTTCTCAAAACTTAATCCATGAAATAGAAGGGTCTTTTTGTTCAGATTTAGACATTCCTGAAGCATCAATGGGTCATCGGGAATCCTCTGTTATGCAGTGGATTAAAGCATTAGGATTGACCGTTTCAGCTAAATATAATGGCTTATGGTGTGGAAGAAATTTTGGAACTAACTACCAAGATATGTTAATTCTAAAAAAACCGTAGTAAGCCGTAGTAAGCCCTTCAGGGCTTTCTTTCTTCCTTTCTTTCTTCCCCCCTCAATCATCCCAATCTTTCCCATAATCCTTAACAGGATATTGAACCCAAGCATCCCGTAACCATTGGCGACCATAATCTTCCAGATACCAATGAATACTACTTTCTTCCCAATCATAAGCAGATTGAACATAATCATGTTTAACAGGATTAAAATGGAGATAATTTAAAATTTGATAATAATGTTGATCATTGCGAACCATCCGGTCTGAAAAACGATACCAAATCTTCCGTTTTTTAACTTGATCTTCTAAGTTCCAGTAGCGAGAAGTTCTCCCATGAATCGTATTAAATAAACGGCTGAGTTCTGCAAATTTATCAACATAGACCAATAAATGATAATGATTGGGAAGAATCACCCAAGCCCGAATATCAAAACCCGTATTAATAAACTGTTCAAAAATTAAATTTAATAATTCTTGACGACGATATGGCGTTGAAATATAAGGTTGATGTTCATAACAAGCAACGGTTAATAAATAAAAGGCTTCAATCTGAATAGGATGGGGAGGTGAGTGAGGCGGAAATCCTTTCGCTAACCGTTGTTTAACCAATTCTTTTCGTTGTTCAGGCGTGAGTTTACGATATTCATACATCAAAAAGTAGTAAGCCCTTTAGGGCTTCCTCCTATATTTTAAGGTTTTAGGGAATTTAGCCCTGAAGGGCATCAAAAAGTAGTAAGCCCTTTAGGGCTTCCTCCTATATTTTAAGGTTTTAGGGAATTTAGCCCTGAAGGGCATCAAAAAGTAGTAAGCCCTTTAGGGCTTCCTCCTATATTTTAAGGTTTTAGGGAATTCAGCCCTGAAGGGCTTACTACTATTATTTTAAGCCCTGAAGGGCTTACTACTATTATTTTAAGCCCTGAAGGGCTTACTACAAATAGATAGGCGGGAAAAAAATGAGAATAAATTTTCATCGGGGGTTGTAGCCCCAACACCGTAACACGCTCGTTTTCGCCAAGCAATAATCGGTAAATGTCCTAGGGGTGCATTTAAGGTAAAATTTAATTCCTCATAATAACTCCAACTGTCTCCCACTCGCCAACCGACTTGCTCACAAAATTTTGTATAATCTCCGTCTAAATTATAGAAAATTTGCCATTGACAAGTTAAACTAAATAATCCATGACTATAATAGTCCCAAAGCCAGTTTAAAGTGTTTAAATCCGTACAAGGAAACTGTTCAATATCTTCAACCCTTAACCATTTTTCGGCTTCCCGTTCTCCAATATATAAAATTAATTGCCAAGTATATTCATCTGCTGTTTTCCAATCTCCCTTTGCTAATAATTCAATTAGGGAACTATAATCTATTCCAACTTCTGATAAGGGAAATGTAGAAGTGATATTAGAATCTAAATCTGTAACAGAGGCAAAGGCTTGATTGAGAGATAATTCAGAATTTAACGGTTTTAAATAGTGTAAAATCCAATCTAACAAATTTTGTAAATGTTGTCGTTCTAGCGTCGCTTGTTGCAGTTGAAGTTCCAAACTTTCTAAGCGAGGTAAAATATCAGCAAAAGTTAATCTTTTTTTTGACGATGAACGAGTTTTTTTTTGAGAAAGTTTAAGAGTTTGTAAACTTTCCCATGTTTTTTTTGCCCAATCTAAACGCTTTTGTTCCTGTTCTAAATCTCGATTAAATTGTAAATCCCATCCACAGACTAAACAAGCTTCGGGAATTGGTTTTTCATAGGGAGAGTTACAGACGGGACATTGAAAGCTCATGGAATCAATCCGGTAAAGTTGGTGGTATGTTAACATTTCATACAATCTGCACTCCACCGTCGCGACTTTACGCCCCTGTTTCCTGTCTTTTGATCATAATATTGTATGATTGAACTATGCGGGGTAATCTTTAGGGAATGTTAGGGCAAGCCAGTTAAAAGAAACGATAAATTATACCTCTTTTGAAGCGGTTCGTTGTCCACTCCCATCTTTAAGTTATGTTTCAAAGGCAATCAATTGTCAAGTTTGCCGATCCATTGGGGGACAATAAATGATGCACAAGTCTGACTTAACCACTGTTTTAATTATTGATAATCACTTCCAAGACCTCCAGACTGTATTGAATTTATTCAGCCCAGGAGAGGTTGATTTATTGTTTTTAAATCCGGTGGAAGCAGATCTAAAGTCAGTGATATTTTCTCTCCCCGATTTGATTTTTATCGCCGTTGACAAGCTGGATGAAAAACAATTGTGGTTTTGTGAACAGTTGAATATATCCGATCTAACTCAACATATTCCCATTATTTGGATTACAGACAATCCTGACAAAGACTCTTTTAATAAAGCTTTAAGTGTAGGAATTATTGATTATCTCTCCACCCATTTAGAAAAAGATGAGTTATTTCTGAAAGTCAAAAGCTATTGTAAAATGGCTAAAGAGCGAAAAGCCCTCCTAAAAACCTATGAATTATTAGAAGAAGAATTAACCAGCCAAACCCAGCAGAATCAGGAGTTAAAAGAAATTAATAATAAATTAGAGGTAAAAGTTGAATGTTATTGTCAAGAATTGGCTCAAGCGCAGGATAAATTAAAACAAGAAATTACAGAATCCCAAAAAACCAAAACAGCTTTAGAAGAATCTTTAAGCCAAATTAAAGTTATTCAAAATCAATTAGTAAATAGCGAAAAAATGTCAGCATTAGGGCAAATGTTAGCCGGAATTGCCCATGAAATTAATAATCCGGTTAATTTTATTTATGGAAATTTAGGGTATGTTCAAGAATATATTGATGATATTTTAAAGGTTTTTGAACTGTATCAACAGTATTATCCGCAACCTAATCCTACCATTCAAGAACAAGCGGAAGCCGTGGAATTAGATTTTATTTTGGAAGATTTGCCCAAAATGTTAGAATCGATGCAAGTGGGAGCAGAACGCATTCGAGAAATTGTTTTAAGTTTACGCAGTTTTGCCCGTCAGGATGGCTCGAAAATGAAAGCGATTAATCTTCATGAAGGAATTGATAACACCTTAATGATTTTACAAAATCGCTTAAAATCTAAACCGGATCATCCTGCCATTCGTGTGATTAAAGAATATAGTCCTGCTTTGCCTTTAGTCGAATGTTACGGGGGAGAAATGAATCAAGTTTTTATGAATATTCTAGCCAATGCCATTGATGCCATTGAAGAAAATAGTCAACACAAAACTTTAGAAGAACTTAAAGTTAATCCGAATACAATTTGGATTAAAACCGATATTATTAATGATCATAATATTTCGATTACCATTCAGGATAATGCCGGGGGAATGGCAGAGGATATTATTCATCATTTATTTGAACCTTTTTTTACTACAAAACCCGTTGGTAAAGGCACAGGAATTGGTTTATCGATTAGTCAACATATTGTAGTAGAAAAACATAACGGAAGTTTACGCTGTATTTCCACCCCAGGAGAAGGAACAGAATTTATTATAGAAATTCCCATCACTCAGGAACTGCCAACTCCCAAGAATATAGCCGGGAATACAGAGGAAAAAAGTTCACGATTTCGGTTTGAGCATCAGTCTTTGTCTTAAGGATTATAACAACCGCTAAGAAATAAAAATTTTAAAACTAAATTAAAAGGATTAAACATGAATAATCATCTTAAAAATTATAAATTTTTGCCCAAAATACGATTAATTTTATTGACATTTTCTTTGATTTATGCTGGAAATTTTCAAAAAGCGATCGCCCAAATCATACCCGATCAAACCTTACCCCAAAATTCCCTTGTCACCCCCGATGGTAATATCATGAAGATTGAAGGGGGAACCCAAAACGGAATCAATTTATTTCATAGTTTCCAAGAGTTTTCTATTCCCGAAGGCAGTGCCGCCTTTTTCAATAACTCTGTTACTATTCAAAATATTATTAGTCGGGTTACGGGCCATAATATTTCTAACATACAAGGATTAATTCAAGCCAATGGAACTGCCAATTTATTTCTAATTAATCCCAATGGCATTTTATTCGGCCCGAATGCTCAACTCAATATTGGAGGTTCCTTTACAGCCAGTACCGCCAATAGTATTATTTTTGATAATGGCAGTGAATTTAGCGCCATAAATCCCGCAGCACCGCCTTTATTAACCGTTAACGTTCCCATTGGGTTACAGATGGGAAATCAACCGGGTTCCATCACCAATCAATCCCAAGGATTAGGCATTGGAATAGATGGAAAAGCAGCCAATACAGGATTACAAGTACAACCCGGTCAAAATATTCGTTTAATTGGTGGAGATGTCATTTTAAATCAAGGAAATCTCACTGCTTTTGGCGGTAAAATAGAATTAGCCGCCTTAAAAAATAGCACTTGGTCTTTACAACCTGCAAATTATGTCTTTACCTCCCCTGATTTTCAATTAGGTTCAATTCGACTGTTTCGCCAAAGCCAAATTGATAGCAGTGGAGCCGGAGGAGGGTTAATTGTCCTGCAAGGGGGAGACGTTTCTTTAACCGATGGTTCCCGGATTCTTTCTAACACCTATGATTCTCTCAATGGAGGCGGCATTAAAATTCAAGCCGAACAATTCCGCTTAGATAATCGAGCGTTTATCTCCTCATCAACCCTCGCTACAGGGAATGCAGGTGATATTAATATTACTGCTAAAAATTCCATTGATTTAGTCGGAACTCGCCCTCAATTTTTTTTACAACAATTAGTATCAGAAAAGTTCAATCCCCAAAGCCTTGCTGATGGTATTTTTAGCCTGAGTTTGGGCACAGGTACCGCCGGAACAGTTACCCTCGATACTGCCCAATTGCAAATCATGAATGGGGCCGGAATTTTAACACCCACTTTGGGGAGTGGGTCAGGCGGAAATATTACCTTGTTAGCCTCTCGGTTCGCTGATATTACCCAAGGTTCACTGGTGATTACCGGAACTGTGAGTACGGGAAACGCCGGAGAGATTAATATTTTTACTCCCCAATTACGCCTATTACAAGATTCCCATATTGTTACCAGTCCAGGGCTCTCTGGGGCTGGCAAAGGAGGAGATCTTAACCTCAATGCCGATACCGTAGAAGTTGGGGGTGTGAGTGCTGGTGTCGTCGTCCCGACGGGATTATTTACCGCTACCTTGGGAACCGGAAGTGCTGGAGATCTCACCGTTAACGCTCGTCAACTTACCGTCGCCGAGGGGGCGCAAGTCTCTGCATCGGCGGCGGGGGCGGGGAAAGGGGGCAATTTAACGGTAAATGCGGAGTCAGTACAACTGCGGGGAGTGTCGGAGGATGGACGGTTTTTGAGTGGGTTATTAACTTCTTCTTCCCTGTTAACGGTCGAGGGACAAAAAGGAACAGCCGCCGCTGGGGATTTAACCGTTAATACCCAACGGTTAGTGGTACAGGATGGTGCCCAAATTTCCGCAGCCACCGGAGGAGAAGGGTCGGCGGGAAATTTAACCTTAAATGCTTCGGAATCTATTGATGTCGTTGGGTTTGCCACTAATATTGATCAATCCGTTGAATCGGTTTCCTTTGGGAAAGTTGGCGATGGAATTGTGCCGAGTTCCATTGAATCTAATACCAGTGGGGCGGGAAGTGCGGGAGATTTGCGGATTAATACCGGACGGTTAACGGTACGAAATGGAGCGGAAATTGGGGTGCGAGGAACCAATGCAGGGGCGGCGGGTAACTTAGAAATTCAAGCGGGTAAGATTCTATTGGATAATGAAGGAACCATCAGTGCTGCAACAGTTGCGGGTACGGGGGGAAATATTCGCGCCACAGCGCAAAGCGTTGAACTGCGGCGGGGGAGTCAAATTACCACCAATGCTGGAAACGCTGACGGGGGAAATATTACCTTGGGGACTTCGGATTTAGTCGCTTTAGAAAATAGTGATATTACGGCGAATGCGGAAGCGGGAAAAGGCGGACAGGTGATTATTAATGCTCAAGGGGTTTTTGGCACACAATTTCGAGAATTTCAAACCCCCCAAAGTGATATTACCGCCACCAGTGAGTTAGGGGCCGAGTTTAGCGGGGCGGTGGAAATTAGTAGTCCAGAAGTTGACCCTAGTGCGGGGTTAGTGGAGTTACCGACCAATTTAGTAGACCCCACCACCTTAATTGCAACCCGATGTTCGGGAAATGAGGGGAATCAATTTGTGATTACCGGACGGGGAGGTTTACCGCCAAGTCCCAATGATGCGTTAACCTCTGAACCGACTGTCATGAATTGGATTAATCTCGTAGAGACGCGCCATGGCGCGTCTCTACCGGGGGCTATGGGCGCGTCTCTACCGGGGGCTATGGGGGCGTCTCTACCGGGAACTGTAAAAACAACCCCTAACCCCCCAATTCAAGAAGCCCAAGGATGGATTGTTAGGGCGCATGGGGTGATAGAATTAGTCACCAATCCCCCCCAAGGGACACCACAGCCTACAGGTGTGTTACCGCCTCAGTGTTCGACATTATCGATAACGGTAAGGTGATCACAAAGGTACTCCCCTCTCCAATTTGAGAGGTACACAACAGTTGACCTTGATGTTTTTCCACCACAATTTGATAACTAATGGCTAATCCCATTCCGGTTCCTTGACCGACGGGTTTTGTCGTAAAAAAGGGTTCAAAAATTCGGTTTCTCACGGTTTCAGACATTCCTAAACCATTATCGGAAATCTGAATTTTTACCCAGGTTTTGTGTTCGGAGTCAATCAGGGTTTCAGTCTGAATTAAAATTTGAGGAGGCGTTGAAGTTCGGACTTTGCAAAACTCATTGTCTTGAACCGAGCCTAACGCATCAATGGCATTAATTAAAATATTCATAAATACTTGATTAAGTTGACCTGCATAACAGTTAATTAAGGGAATATTGCCATAATTTTTAATGACTTTAATTTCTGGGCGAGAAGATTGTGCCTTGAGACGATGTTTTAAAATCATCAAGGTATTATCAATATTTTCATGCAAATCAACCGTTTTTAGATCGGCTTCATCTAACCGAGAAAATGAACGTAAGGATTGAACAATATCCGCAATTCGTTGACTACCAACCCGCATCGAATCAAAGATTTTCTGGAGGTCAGATTCCAGAAATTCTAAATCTAAATCATCGATTTCGGCTTGAATTTCAGGGAGAGGTTGGGGATAATAAGTTTGATACAGGGAAATTAAATGGAGTAAACTATCGGTATATTCTTTGGCATAAGTAATATTTCCAAAAATAAAACTAACCGGGTTATTAATTTCATGGGCAATTCCGGCAACCAGTTGTCCTAAACTGGACATTTTTTCACTTTGTAATAATTGAGTTTGGGTTTGTTTTAATTGCGTTAAAGCCGTTTCTAATGCGGTAGCTTTTTCTTGTAATTCGAGTTGAGACTGTTGTAAATCATAGGTATCCTGTTCGATTTTTTCAGCCATTTGATCAAAAGCATAAGAAATTTTTGCTAATTCATCAGATCCGGGTAAACGGCTGCGATCGCTTAAATTTCCCTGAGCTAAATTTTGGCTGACTAAGACTAACCGCGAGACTCGTTTCGTTAAACTCAATTCAAAAAATAACCAAACTAACAAACAAACGCCTAAGACTACAGCATTCATTTTTAGAGATCGATTTAAAGCATCTTGATAAGCGACTTTTTTGAGTTGAGTTAGGTCATAAATGGATAAAAAAGTTCCAAATCTCGACCGCAATTCATTCGGCTTAGGAGGCAGTATAACGGGAGTAATCAATTTTAACGATTGTCGATTATCCGACCAAATCTTTTGTTGTATTTGGGTTTGTTGAACCTGTTTAATCTGGGGGTAAAGATAAGCTAAATTAGTATCTTTTATAGCTTGTTTTTGTAAATTATAGTGAGTGGAAAAGATAATAATATTATTTTCATCCAGAAATGCAGATAATTCTAAATTCGGTTGTTCTCCTGTTTCCCCAATAATGATTTTTGCCCCATCTAAACTGCTAGTATAACTGGTGAATCGGCGTAAAATAAATTCTAATAACTGCACGGTTTTTTCACTATAAAAATCCGCCTGGTGATAAATTTCAGTTTCCTGATATTCATAGGTTTTTTTTACCTCTGTCATGAACCCATATAAACCCAGTCCACTACCCAAAAAGAGTAATAAACTAGGAATAGCGACTCGCAGAGGGATAGTAAAAGCCAAACGTTTCATGGATTAGATTTATAAAATTGAGTCACAAAACGCTGATCCAACAAAGATGAAAATTGGATATCTGAGTTGAGCAGTTTTTTTTCCTGCATTAATTTAGACAAGTTTTGGGACGCCTTCACCAAACTTGGATCAGTTTGGGAGAGGAGTGTTTGATTTTCAACCGGAGTAAAGAATTTTAGGAGTTTCAGAGAAGATAAAAATTCTTTCGGTGTAATTCCCACCCGTTCTGCCATGATTTGAGCAGCACTCTCTGGTTGTTGTTTCAGATAATCTAAAGCCATAAACCAACCTCGAATTAACTGTTCTAAATCTTTTGAGTGTGTTTCTATAATATCCTGACGCACCACCAACACATCAACGATTTCACCCGGAATCTTACTACTATCAAATAAAACTTTAGCTCCCGTTGCTATTAACTTAGATCGAACCGGTTCAAAGGTAACAACGGCATCAATTTCACCCTGTTTAAAGGCAGCTTCATGTTCCGAATACCCTAAAGAAACAATTTTAATATCTTGCACTGAAAGCCCCACTTGATCAAGTGCCCGACTTAACAGATAAGCTCCTAATGCTGTATTTTCCACCCCGACTTTTTTTCCTTTAATGTCCGATAAGGTATTTAACTGCGGTTTTCCCAGGATAACATCTGCACCATTGGATAAATCAACCAGCAGAATCACCCGAATTTGAGGAAAGGTTTCGGCTAATAGTAATGTTTCATCAAGACTAATTGCTCCTGCTTGTAAATTCCCACCGCGAATGGCGCGATTAATTTCTGTTGTGGAAGGATAATCTACAATTTTAATCGAACTATTTTGATAGTAACCTAACTCCTTGGCTAAATATAAAGGAGCGAACCCCGGCCACTCATTACTCCCGACAAATAGAGGGGTTGTAGGTGGTTGAAAACAACTGGCTAAGATTCCCAAACCCAGACAAAGCAAAATCCCGATTAAAAAGAAATAGATTCGCTTTCGAGTTTTTCCCAGGTGAATATTGTGATAATTCATGAATTAATTCCTGTGATAATCATGGATCAGACTCTGAATTAACTGAACTAATTGTCGCAGTTGTACAGGTTTAGGAAGATATTCATTCGCCCCTGCGGCTAAACATTGTTCTCGATCGCCCTGCATAGCTAAAGCTGTTAATGCAATAATGGGAAGGGTTGTGAGTTGAGGATCAAGCCGAATTTGGCGCATCGCTTCTAAACCGTCCATTTCTGGCATAGAAATATCCATCAAAATCACTTGCGGTTGCAGACTCCGAGCTTTTTGAATGGCTTCAATTCCATTAAAGGCTATTTCCACATCAAATCCTTTGGCTTGTAAATAATTGAGTAAGGTATGAATATTATCAGAATTATCTTCAGCCAGTAGAATTAAAGGACGTTTTAATCCCTGAGAAGCTATCCCAGAAAAAGGTAAGCGATCTAACGGTTCGCTGGCTGTTAATCGGGGTGTTTCTCTCCACGATACACGAGTCCAAGGCAGTGTCACCGTAAAACAACTTCCCTGTCCTAATTGACTGTCAATCTTCACCGTCCCTCCGTGCATTTCGACGAGTTTTTTAACTAAAACTAATCCTAAACCTGTTCCTTCATAACGTCGAGATAAACGACTATCAATTTGAACAAAAGCTTCAAACAATTGATCTTGATCATCCTGACCAATGCCAATACCATTATCAATCACAGAAAAACTCACCGTTTGTTCGTCGAGATCTCCTCGAACTTCCAGTCTCACCCGTCCACCTTCGGGGGTAAATTTTACGGCATTATTGAGTAAATTAATTAACACCTGACGGATTCGTCGTTCATCAACATTGAGGGCTTCTGTTACATCTTCAATTTGATAACTGAGGCGAATATTTTTTTGATGGGCTTGTTGTTTAACAAAGCTTAAACTGTGTTGACAAAGTTCATTAACGGACACGGGAGAACAGTCTAAGCCTAATTTTCCCGCTTCAATTTTAGAGAGATCGAGAATATCATTAATCAGTTCTAGTAAGTGTTTCCCATTGCGGTAAATCATCTCTAAAGCTTGATTTTGTTTATCATTTAATTCCCCAAAGGTTCCTTCTTGCAAAACTTCTGACATTCCTAAAATTGAGTTGAGTGGAGTTCGGAGTTCATGACTCATATTGGCTAGAAATTCATCTTTAAGACGGGATGCACGAGCAAGTTGAGCGTTGGCGATCGCTAATTGTTCATTGGTTTGTCGCAGTTGAATTTCAGCATTTTTCCGTTCCCGGAGAGCCGCTTGGCGTTCACTAATATCTTGACAAACACAAATATAATCCCCGTCCTCTGTCAACGTCAAGGACACTTCTTGATTAAAGGTTGTGCCATCTTTTCTTAAAGCAATAGTTTCTCCCCGCCAAAATTTTTGTTGGGTTAAAATTGGTAAGATCTGATTTTCAAACCATTCTACGACATCGGGGGTGTAAAGCAGTCGCCAACTTTTCCCTAATAATTCATCAGGATGACGATAACCAAAAAGCTCTAAGTGAGCATTATTAACATAAATATATTTTTCATTTTTGAGAATGGAAATTCCATCAATGGAAGCTTCTACTGCCGCTAATTGACGTTTTAAATTGTTTTCGGCTTGTTTATGTAAACGTTCAGTTCGATCGGCTTCAATAATATTACTACAAGTTGCTAAGAAAGGCTGTAAATAATCAATCAGTTCTTGGTCATACCCTCCGGGTCGATTTGCGATCGCCACCACACCCAATAATTCCTTATGGGTATAAAAGGGTAGACCCAAAAAACTATTTAGAGTCAGATGATTTTCGTCGGGTAAACATTCTGGGTGTCTTGTGTTGCTTAGAATTGAATGATTAATAATAACGGGTTTTCCCGCTAAAATGACGGTACAAAAAAAGGCTTTTATATTAAAATATTCAGCTTGTTTTGTCCCCTCCTCAACACAGTTGCACTCTAGGCTGCATACAGTAGGAGTCATGGGATGGATTTCTAAATGGGGATTTCCTTGTTTTTTCAGATAATAGTCTTCGAGATAACTTTCTCCATTAGAGCCAGAGAATACTTCTGCCATAAACCCATACTGACTTTGGGTTAATTTTAAGATTGAAGATAGCAAATTTTCCAAGAGAAGATGGGAATCTCCATTGGTAATAAATTGAGCTTGAGCATGGCTAATGGCTTCTAAAATTTGATTACTTTCATATAAGTCTAATTCGGTTTGTTTGCGATCAGTTATATTTTGAGCGACCCCTAAAATCTGTTGAACTTTTCCATTTGGATCTCGTTTAAAAACAGTTGCATGACTAGAAAACCATAGCCATTCCCCATTCTGATGCTGAATTCGATACTCAATATAACTCACCTCTCGATCATTGAGTTTAGCTGTTTTTTGAAGATGTTTGTACACCGCTTTTTGATCATCAGGATGAAAAATTCTTAAGAAATGATCACCCATGACCGAGAGGTCTAGGGGAGTGTATCCTAAAATGGGAGTTAAGGATCGACTATTATAAATACTGCGTTTTTCTTCTAAATCATAAATATATAAAATATTCGGACTACTATCGGCAATACTTTCAATAAATTGTTCTCGTTCTCGAATCGTTTTTACTAATTGAGCTTGTTCTAATGCCACACCCACTTGATCGGCAATTTCGCGCATCAATTCCAGTTCAAATTCTGTCCATTGTCGCTGGTAAGTACACTGATGAGCAATCATAAATCCCCACAAATAATGATTTTTTAAAATCGGAACAATCAGTTTGGCTTTAACACACCATTCCTGCAAAAAATTAACTAAACAAGGTGTTACCTCTTGATAGGTTTGATGAATATCAGCAATTGCTTTTACCGTTCCATGATCATACAGTTGTTGATATTCGGGGGGAAAAACTTCTTCAGGAAAATCAACACTCAAAACAGAACGCCATCCGGGTAATACACTTTCTGCGATCGCCCGTCCTGTGCCATTAGAAAACACCCGATAAATTAAGAGGCGATCACACCCTAAAATCTTTTGAACTTCGGTGACAGTGGTTTGTAAAATTTGTTCAATATCTAAAGATTGACGAATTTTTAAAGCGATTTCTGCAAATAAACGAGATTTGCGTTCTTGACGTTCTAATTTAGCGGTTCGATCTCGAATTCGGGTTTCTAATTCTTGATTTAAAATTCTTAATTCTTGTTCGACTTTCTGGCGTTCTTCTAGTTCCGTTTGTACCGCTTGATATAATTGAGATTGTTGAATTCCTAGAGACAGTTGAACGGCAATTTCATCTAATAATTCTAATTCCGTTGGATACCAATTCCGAGGGGAAAAACATTGATGAGCAATTAATAACCCCCAAAGCACAGTTCCGTTTTCTCTATTTTTGTTGGGAATTAAAATGGGAACAACGAGATTTGCTTTAACATCAAATCGCTCTAAAAGTTGTTTATGACATTCTGTTATTTCAGCCGTCTCAATATTGTTAATTAAGCTTTTTTTACCTTGAAAGTAAGGTGAAATTTTTCCAGTTTTAAAACAAGTATCTTCTAAATAAATTCCCAAGCTAGGAGTTAAACCTTCAGCAATAGATTCCGCTACAATAGTGCCATTCCATTTCGCATCAAATTGATACACTAAAACCCGATCACAATTGAGAATGGCGCGAATATCAACGACGGCATTATTCAGAATATTGGTTAACTTCAACGATTGACGAATATGGAGTGCCGTTTGGTAAAATAGCCGTTCCCGTTGTACCTGCTGCTGTAATTTCTGTTCTGCTTGTTTGCGTTCACTAATATCAAAACTAATCCCGATTAAACCGATTGGATTTCCCGCTTGATCTCGAATTAACGTATCAAAAACATGAATAGGCACTGTGCTACCATCTTTGCGGGAAATGGTAAATTCTCCTTCCCAGTATCCTTGATGTTGAACTTCTTTAACAATTTCTTCGGCTAAATTTTTATAATCTACCGGAATAAAAAAATTAATAATATTATTTCCCAGAGCTTCTTCCCTTTTCCACTGATATAACAGTTCAGCATATTGATTCCAATAGATGATTTTACCCTGGAAATCTGTGGCAATAATGGCATTTCTGACTTGATCTAACAAAGAAGCTTGAAAAGCAATTTTAGCTTCAATTAAACTCCGATTTTTGATCTCGCTTTGCAATTTTTGATTCGCAATTCTTAAGGCTTCTGTGCGTTTGTGAATTTTTTCTTCTAGTTTGGTATTTTGACTTTGGAGTAACTGAAGTTTATCCGCTTCTAATTGATTAACTTTCTGCTTTAAAACATCCACCATCTGTAATAAATCAAGGGGATTAATCGCTTTTAAAATACTGCTGGGCGTAATAATTCCAATCAGTTCACCACGATCGCCTACAATTGGGATTCGATTAATATAGCGTTGCTGCATCAACACATGAGCCCCTAATAAACTATCATGGGGGTGGAGGCAAAAAACGGGGCAACTCATGACAACTTGAGCTTCTAAATTCCAATTTAAACCCAAGGCTTGAAACCTGAGAATATCTCCTTCTGTCAATAAACCAACAGGAATATTTAAGGATTCTTCATTACAGATTTTTTCCTCAACTAAAACAATACAACTCACCTGAGCAGCGCTCATTAATTCAGCCAGTTCTAATAAAGAAGTTGTCGTCGGTGCTTGCACAACGGTTGTTGTCATCACCTCTTCAATAATTCTGAGTTTTAATAAATCCGTTGGTTCTAGGGAATGTCTTAGATCTCGATGGGTGAGTAAACCGACCAATTTTCCCTCAGAATCTACTAAAGGTAAATGACGGATTTGATGGTGTTGTAATAAGTTTAAAGTTGCATTCAGATGGGTCAATTTACTGTGTTCGAGAGTAATCACAGGTTGACTCATCACTTCACCAACACTGAAATTTTCAATCTTGATTTTTTGAGCAATCAAGCGAACAATATCTCGATGGGTTAATATTCCCACAGGTCGGTTATTTTCAATCACAATTAAACAGGTGTTCGCGGAATTCAACCCCAAGGAATCAAACGTTAAGGAACAAGTGGTTTGAGATTGGTTGACGAGGGCGATCGCATCTATTAATCTAGTCTGTGGTTTCACCGTCAGAGGATTGGGAATAATGGCTTTTTGCAGAGGTAAAATAAAAAGGCTATCAGAATCGCTAGACATAGAATTAAGAATTAAGAAGGGAGTGATATTCGGTGTTTAATTCCAAGGTAAAAATTGAGCCTTTGGGTTGATTATCCGTCAAGGAAAGGCAGCCTTGATGAGCATCAATCACCATTTTACAAAAGGCTAATCCTAATCCGGTTTGATTAACGCCTTCAAAACGTTGACCAATCTCATATTTTTGAAAAATACTTTGCTTGAGTTCATCTTTCACCCCCCTTCCCGAATCTCGAATATAAACTTTAACGATATTAGCATCGGGAGGATATTCAACTTCCATTGAAACCCAACTGTTGGTCGGGGAGAATTTAATTGCATTATTGAGTAAATTTTCAAGTACCCGTTTAATTAAATCTGGATCAGCCATGACTAACCGTTTTGCTTCGGGAATAGTAGCGGTTAAGTTGATTTTCTTTTTAATCGTTTGAGCTTCAAATTCATTAACAACCTCTTGAACCATAGCCGAGAGATTTACCAGTTGAGGATTCAGCAGTGCTTTACCAGATTCTAGCTTTGCCATTAACAATAAAGAATTAATCAGGTTGTTTAAATGTTTTCCTGAAATGGCAATTTGCTCGACTTTTTGAGATTGTTTTTCTGTTAAATCCGTGAGGGTCAACAGTTCACAAGCTAATGTAATCGCCACTACTGGATTCCTCAGATCATGAATGACAGCATAGGCCATATCTTCGCGTAATTGCAATAAGTGTTCTAATTTTTGACGGGATTTTTCTAACTCATCGTGCTGTTTTTTGAGTCGCAGCATGGAACGAACTCTGGCTCTAACTTCCAGCGCACTCACTGGTTTTCCAATAAAGTCCTCTGCCCCAGCTTCTAAACATTGTGCTAAAGTTTCTTTAGAATTGAGTGCCGTAATCATAATAATGGGAATCGAATTCCATTCAGGAATTTGTTTGATTTGGCGACAGATATCCATCCCATCACAGTCAGGCATCATCACATCTAATAAGATTAAATCGGGTTTACCCCATTCTAAAAATTTAAACACCTCAAATCCACTGGAGGCATAATGTAATTGATATCCTTCTCGAAATAGAATTCCTTCGAGAACGTCAAAGACATCCGGTTCATCATCCACAATCAGAATTGAGTCCGACTTGATCATGGCTATTTGTTGATTTTCAATAAAAATTCATACGCAATTTGAAGTTTAATCAGGGGAAGATAACTTCTCACCGCTTATTTTTAAGAGATATCTGTATGACCTTGAATTATTCAGACAGTGTGATAAAATTTAGGGGAAAAGATCGATTTTTGTAAAAAATACAGTTATCCCTATTATTAATAATACAGGCATAAGCCAATTTCCCCAACGCACATAGAGAGTTTGAGTCTGATCACGATAAATTATATCAGCATACAGTTCATAAGTATTGTGATGGGAAAGCCAGAGAGTTCTACCATGAGGATCAACAACGGCTGAATATCCTGTATTAGTGGCTCGAATTGTCCAGCGATCATTTTCAATGGCGCGCATCACATCAAGGGCATGATGTTGAGCTAACATGGTTGAGGAATAGTGGGCATCATTGGATGCTGTGATGATGAATTCTCCTCCTTGAGCCGTTTGCTTGCGAAAATGGCTGGCAAATGCAGAATCATAACAAATTCCTACCGTTGCTTGACCGAAAGGGGTTTGAAATGTTTGACCGGGTTTCCCGTGAATTAAAGTGGCTTCTAAGGGAGATAATCGTCGAATAAATGGCCCTAAAATTTCACTAAAGGGGATAAATTCTCCTAACGGAACTAAATTGATTTTATCATATTCGCTGATAATTTTCCCGTCCTGATTAATCGAAAATAAACTATTGGTATATCCTTCTTCTTTTAAAGCAAAACTGCCAACTAAAGCCGGAACTTTTTCCTGTAAAATAGCTTGATAAAAAGAACTATTGTGTCGTTGAATGGGGTCAGTCCAAAAAAAAGGTAGGGCTGTTTCGGGGGTTAATACAAAATCTACGCCTTGATTAGCTAAGGTAATATATCCAGTGGTATAACCCTGTAAAGCTTGCAAAAAGCCTACCGGATTTAATTTAATTTCATTGGGAATATTGCCTTGAATAATTCCTACTTTTAAAGCTTGTTCGGGGTTATTATTCAAAGGACGATTATATAAGATTAACCCTAAAATATGAGAACTGATAAAAAATATTAACGCTAAAATTAATAATTTAACGGTTTTTTGATGCTGTTCAAATATTAATCCTTCGGCAATTAATCCATTAACAATTAACAAAATAGCTGTAACTGTTGTAGGGCCAGAAATTTGACCTAAATGTAAAATGATTAAATTTCCGAAACTTTGGGTATAGGATAAAGAAGACCACCATAAGGCCCCAGAACTCCACAAAGATTCTAATCCACACCATAAGGCTGTTCCAATTAAAACCCGTGTTAAAACCAGGGAAATAGCCGAATATTTTTGAGAAAGTTTAGCGGATAAAATTAAAAATAATCCTGTCCAAACCATCACTAAAGCTGTTCCCCAAAGGGTAATAAAAGTCCAACAAAATAAAGCAATGGCTAAACTCGCTAACCCGGGAATTCCTAACCAAGTCATGGGGTGAATTCCAGTAATCCAAAATAAAGCAATTCCGTAATAACCAATTCCCCAAACTAACGCGAATATTAACGGGAGTTTTAAACGCTGTAGAGACAATATAGGATAGGTTTCCAGGTTATTTTTAGCCACAATCAAAACATTAACCCAAAGGGGAACTAATGCCACCCAAGCGAACCCCCAAAGTCCCCAAGGTTCTGTGGCTAACCCCATTAAAACCCCACCGATTCCAGTTAATAATAAACCTTTAATCATTTCACGTTGATTCATAAAAATCTTAAGGGGTTCACGCCTTAACAATAACAGGACTTACGCAACTGACGCAGCACTCCTAGAGTAACTCAGGCAGAGTAAACAGGGAAGAGTTAACTCCACAGAGGATTATAGTCTTTTTGTTCGCTGGGTTCTCTGTAGGAGATGAAGAAATGTTAACAGAAGACGAAAGAAAAGTAATAAAATGTTCATTATTTACCTGCAATCTACTGTAATTATGACAAACTATGTAGATCAACTGATTGAATTTATTCGTGTACAGACGGGCCAAAAGCCTTCGGCATCGCTTCGCCCAGGCGAGTCTCTACGTCAGTTTACTATCTTTTGGTTGGGGCAATCTTTATCAGAAATTGGAAATCGTTTAACAGGATTTGGTTTGGGAATTTGGGTTTATCAAAACACTCACCAAGTTGCAGGTTTAAGTTTAGTCATATTTTTCACCACTTTACCCGGTGTATTAATGACTCCCTTTGTGGGTGCTTTGGTAGACAGGTGGAATCGCAAATGGACAATTATTTTTAGTGATTTAGCCGCAGCAACGGTGACACTAACCCTTGCTTTTCTTCTATTCACTGATCATCTACAAGTTTGGCATACTTATATTACAGCATTTTTTACATCAGTTTGCGGTTGTTTTCAAATGATTGCTAAGGGTGCCGCTTTACCAATGATGGTAAAAAAAGATCAAATGGGAAGAGCTAATGGACTGATTCATTTTAGCACAGCCGTCGGACAATTAACCGCACCAATTTTAGCAGGTATACTCATTGCTAGTATACAACTTGAAGGCTTGCTAATGGTTGATTTTTCTACCTATCTAGTTGGTTTGTTGACTCTCTTAATGATTGAAATTCCCCAACCCGAACCTAGAATTACATCATCTCAGGGTATCCAAATCGATACTATTCTTAATGATATTTCCTACGGTTGGGAAATTATTTCTACTAACGCTGTTTTGCCAATTTTACTAGCATTCATGACCATTCATTTTTTTGTAGATGGCATGACAACGGTTTTGATTAATCCCCTAATTTTATCCTTTTCTTCAGCTAAAGTCTTTGGTAGCGTCATGTCAATTGCTGGTTGTGGAATGGTAATTGGTAGCATATTGATGACTATTTGGGGAGGAGGAAAAAAATATATTTCTACTTTGTTTACTTTTGCAGCATTAAATGGTATAGGTTTAATGATTGCGGGGCTTAAACCCTCCATTCCTATCATTGCCTTGGGTCTGTTTCTGTCCTTTTTAACCTTACCCATTATTCTCGGTACGAATATGACAATTTGGCAAACTAGCGTCAATTCCAATGTACAAGGACGGGTGATTGCACTGTATAGCACATTTATAGGTTTGGCTTTGGCTTTGGGTAATCTCAGTGCCAGTCCACTAACCGATAAATTGTTAGAACCGATGTTATCAGATGATGGGTTATTAGCTAACAGTATCGGAACTTTAATTGAAACTGGCCAAGGGCGAGGAATTGGATTTTTGCTCGTATTAGCAGGACTGCTAATTTTTACTATAGCCATCATGTTGTATACTTATTTTGCTTGGAAAAATATTAATGAAGAAACAAATGAGACTGAGAAATTAATAGTTCCGGGTAGAGAAATCGTAGAAGACTTATGAACCTAGATTGTCAGCAAAACAGCCCCCAAAAAATTAGAGGGCGGCTAGAAAAAATTGAGTTATACTCAACAGTTTTTGGTTGTATTCGCAAGTTATATCTCTATCTGCCTCCTAGTTATCAAAATAACTCTCAACAGCGTTATCCGGTGCTTTATATGCACTATGGGCAGCACCTGTTTGAACCCCAAAAACCGGATCGTGAATCTTGGCGGGTACATGAAACTATTGAGCAATTACTGGATGCTAATTTAATTGATGAAATTATTGTTGTTGGTATTGCTGCTGCGGCTGCTACTGTAACATCTGATTTTTGGCACTATGCACCCTTGTATAAATATCAATCACTGACAGGTCATGTCTACGAACGCTTTATTGTGCAAGAGGTAAAGCCCTTTATAGATGAAAATTTTAGGACATTGAGCGATCGCTCTCACACTGCCATGATTGGAGCTTGTTCTGGTGCAACTGTCAGTTATAATATCGCCGAACGCCACCCCCAGATCTTTAGCAAAGTCGGGATGCTCTCACCTGCTGTCCGTAGTTTTGATACGAATACTGGGTTGTACTCCTGGCCGATGCACAAACCCCAATTTCAACTTTGGATAGATGTTGGCGATGCGGAAGGAATTTACACCCATCCGGTTAGAGAATGGGTTGATACACTGATAGAACAAGGTTGCGTCCCTAATACTGACCTATTTTACTACCTAGAACCCGATGCGGCTCATCATGAAACCTACTGGGGTAAACGTCTGAAGAATCCATTGTTGCTATTTTTTGGTAACAAAGGTCAACCAGTTTCAGTAAAGCTACAGGGTGAAGACATTTTAGGGGTAGGAAGTAAACCACTAACGGTTAATCCCATTGTGGAATATGACACTGGCTTCCGATGTACCGATTTTATGGGTAATTATCAGATTGAGCAACCCCAGATGATTGCTGTGGAGCCGGGAAACCGCTTGATTGGACTTTCCCCTGGTGTAACAAAAGTGTCTTTCTCTTCTCAAAGGTTAGAAACATCGCGTAGTTACAAAGTTGTCTCCAGTCTGCCTGATCAAGTGCAAGTTCGCCTCCGCGCCCATGTTCTGGGGTCAACCCCAGAGGTTGAACAGATATATTTTGGCACATTGCCCTTACAGCGCGTGAGTGCAACTATCTATGAAGGCAAATATACCTTGCCAAGGGATTTTACCTTAGCAGATGTTTTTAGCTGTGGGATGGGTAACTTTGAGCGACAAAAGGACGGTTCACCGATGCCACTGCGGTTATTACAAGCACGGGAAGATACAGAACTAGAATATAAGATTGAACTTATGTAACTAAGTTTTAGCTGGCAATTATAAGATTTCACTCCTAGAAGAAAAAAATGATATGGATCAAATTACCCTGGCATCAGAACTCAGGCTGGAAGTTCCTCCTTATTATCAGTGTCAGTACCCGTTAGTGGATTTGCATCTGCGCCAGATGACGGGTCAAAGTATGCTCAGTTTATTAGCTAACTCCGAATTTTGGAGTGTTCCTGTCTTTAGGGTGGAAACCGATGATTTAGTGCCGAATCCCGTCATCATTAGTAGGGAAAAGCTGTTTAAGGAGGAAATGGACTTATTTGAGTTAAATATCACCTGTGCATCTTCTTTTGAGGAAGGACTGGCTCAAATCAGCACCCGTATCCAACGCAATGAACCTGTAATCATCACCGGAACGACCTACGAACTCCCATATAGTCCAGATTTCCACAATCCCAATTATCTCAAACCGCACACCACTTCTGCTTTAGGTGGTGCTTTTCAGATTGCTGATCACTATATATCTGTGATTGGATTAGGATCTGACGAAGTTTTACTTTATGATCCTATACCCAACAAATTTTTTGGTGCTATTTCCCTGGAAGCATTAGCAAAATTTTGGCGCGGTAATGTCCAGTTTGAGGTTTTTACTCAAGCTAGAGGCTTTTCCTTGCTAGTCAGTTACGGTATTATTAACGTGACATTCGCCGCCAATTATCAAAATGAAAAGCTAGATCAACTAGCAATTAATATTCTCAATCGTGTGAATAGCGCCTTTTTGGCAGGAAGGACAAGAAGTAGACCGGGTAGGATTTATTTGTCAGGGGTGGCTTTAAGTAATTATATCTATGAAACTTTTAGTTCTTATTACTTCAAGACAGGAGAAATACCCCAATCTCTGGGAAAATGCCTGTTTGATATGCGTTGGAGTCGCTATTATCTGCGGGACTTGCTGCAAAATCTAAAGCAAGAATTTAATTTTCCTCTTTCAGAAATTTGTCATGAGATGCTGGAGGTGATTGACTTATGGGAAGAGGTTTATAAAACATTTCTTACTCTTATACGGAAAAAGTCTGCCGTTGATCAAGCCCAAGTCCAGAAATTTATAGATTTTCTGGCGCAGGTGATCCAGAAGGAGCAAGACTTTCATGGTCAGATTCAAACTTGGTTAAGCAAAAAAAACAATGAAAGAACGATCTGAGCTTCATGACAATGTTCAGAAGATTGTCCTAGCCTGTATTGAAGAAGTAATTGCCCAAGGTTGGGGTCGCATTCAGATTGAACAAGGTGAGGCGGCTAATATTTTGGCAGGGGGCGGATTTATTGATTCATTAGGACTGACCTCATTACTGGTCGCGATCGAACAGGATATTGAGGCAGAGTTAGGATTCACAATTAATTTAACGAGCACAATTACTGAAATTACACCCAGTAGCACCCATCCACTGGCTACTGTAGGCACACTCACTAATTACATTGTTAATCATATTGATAATATTACTGTTTCTGGGGTTGTTTAATGGCTATTGAATTTCTGCTAGACAGGTTTGAGCACACTAAAGATGAGGAAGCCTTAATTTGGCGCGATCACTCACTGCTTTATGGTGAACTGAGTCAACTGGTGAAATTTTGGCAGGAACGTTTACACACAGAGTTAATTCCTAAAGGTGCAGTTGTCACTTTGGAAGCAGATTTTTCACCTAATGCGGTGGCTTTGTTATTAGCTTTACTTCAGCATAATTGTATAGTAGCTGTTTTAACAGCCGAGATGAAAACCAGTCGGGCTGAGTTGCGTCAGATTGCAGAAGTAGAATGGATTATCAAGATAGATCCAGAAGATGATGTGAGCATAGAAAAAACGGGAACTCAAGCGACACATGAGCTTCTGTGTCAACTGCGCGATCGCCAACATCCAGGACTAATCATTTTCACATCGGGTTCTACAGGTAAGAGTAAAGCCGCTATTCATGATTTTGCTCTGATGCAAGAGAAGTTCCAAACCCTCAGACCTGCTCAGAGGACATTGTTATTTTTACTATTTGATCATATTGGCGGTATTAATACCTTGTTGCATATTTTAGCAAATGGGGGATGTGCGGTTATACCCTTAGATCACTCTTGCGAAACAGTAGCATCTGCGATCGCCCAATATCGAGTACAGGTATTACCTACTTCACCGACCTTTCTCACACTCCTACTTCTGAGTGGTGTTCACCAGCGATATGACCTGAGTTCCTTAGAAATTATCACCTATGGTACAGAAGTCATGCCAGAAAGCGTTCTTAGTAGCTTAAACCAACTTTTTCCTCAAATCCGCTTTCATCAAACCTACGGACTTACAGAACTGGGGATCATGCGTTCAAAATCCCGATCATCTGATTCTTTATGGTTCAAGGTGGGTGGGGAAGGATATGAAACCCGAATTGTTAACGGAATGCTGGAAATTAAAGCCAAAAGCGCCATGCTTGGATACTTAAACGCTCCCGCACCTTTTACTCCAGATGGTTGGTATATGACAGGGGATGTGGTGGAAATTGACGGGGAGTGGCTCAAGATTCTCGGACGTAAATCGGAAATAATTAACGTTGGTGGTCAAAAGGTTTATCCGGCTGAAGTAGAGAGTGTTTTACAAGCTATGGAAGGGGTAGCGGAGGTTTCAGTTAAAGGTGAGGCAAATCCCATTACTGGTAATATAGTGACCGCAAAGGTACGGCTGACAACCGATGAATCTTTGCGTAACTTTCGCATCAGATTACGAGCTTTTTGTCAAGACAAATTAGAGTCTTATAAAATTCCCGTGCGGGTAACACTGGTACAGGAAAGATTGCATAGCGATCGCTTCAAAAAAAGCCATTAGTTTCTTCATAAAAACCCACAAATTAACAGATTAATAACTTTGGTAATTCAAATGAAAGAATACAAGTATTAGCCAACAGGAGACATCAGATGAAACACCTATAATATATCCTTTCCCTCGGAGTTTAGAAGTCACTAAAAAATATGTTGAGTGCGACGGCGGTTTTGGTAGAATAACTACTGAGAATAAATTGAGTGTTTGCTTCATTCAGGTATCTATAACATGGCAAAAATTACTGCTACAGTCTATGACACCATTGACCCCTACCAGTGGGTGACAGATATTGCACATCAAGCTTGGAAAGCCAGAGATCAGGAAGTTTGGGTTAACAACATTCAAGACTTGATTACCCCGGATGCTGTGATTCTGGATGCTGGATGTGGACTAGGAAGATTATTGCCTCGTTTCTGGCCAGCGAAAAAGATTGTTTTGGTCGAACCTGACCGCAGGAGATTTCTGCACGCTTCTGTGGTTGCTCAGTGTCTATTAAATGACGACCAAGAACTATTAGAAAAATTAAAAGATGACGATTTTTGGCAAACCGATGAATACGAGAGTTTACTGGAAGCAGCCCATACATCACCCGTGAACAGTGAAAAAGTTCATCTGATCAATGATGTCATGCAAAGTCCAGATATTGCCCAATATGGACTTTTTGACCTGATTGTTTGTTCCCATATTTTTGAGCATATTTCTTTAGACATTATCCAAGAAAGTATTGCGGCTTTTTATAATTTCCTCAAGCCCAATGGTTCTTTAGTAATATTTGCTTGTAAGTCTCCTATTCTTTATCACGTCCGTCTCACTAAGGAATTTGATCATCAAAATCTTCTGATTACACGATCAGAATTTGCCGAAATTTGCCAAGGAAGTCCAGCCACAGGATTAGGAATTAGATATATACCTTTTGAACTGTTACAAACCCTTTTAAATCATCCCTTTAATCCCACCTTAAAAGAGATATTTCCAGAGGAATTTAAATCTAAATCCGAATATTATCAACTGCCAATAACACCGCTATTTACCATTAAGCAATGGGAAGCTTACCACTCTGAGTTTTATACTCATAAAACTATGGCAGTTGGTACATATATTGAATATCCACAAATTCAAGCTCGTCTCTATCGACCTATTAAACCAATTGAGAGTGTAGAAGAGATATTAGAACTTGAACACCTAGTTAATGAGAATGATACTTTAAAGAAAATGCACTTAATTGATATGGTGGTAGTTGCTCAGAAACAATAAAACTATAGCGCCACTTGAAGAGGGAACACCGATTTGGGATTGCTATATAATACATTTAAAACTGCATTATACTCCTGAAAACTAGATGTATTAATCCTCAAAAGCTATCTATTTAAACTTGTAGGACTTACGCATCTATCTCTAAAGTTTCGACCTACCACCTTTAACTCATAGGAATGCTATATGCGCTATTTTGAGGAATACTGCGAAGTCCATTTAGACCCTAGCATTGCGCCCTATAATTGGGTATTTAGAAGTCACGAAAAAATCTGTATTAGATTTGGTGTTCACCTATCTAAACATCCCGATTATGGTCAAATAGTCTATGAGTTAAATGATGGTCAAGGATATTGTGATGTAGAGCGCATCAGAACACAAACCGAAAGTGTGAGCGAAAATGGCTTCCAGATGTTTTCAGTGATTCTCCCACCTGTTAGTAATGGGGGAGGATATCAATATAGATTAGGCTATGTGGATACTGATGGAATTGAACATACAAGTGAGCGATCGCAATTTTTGTTAGTCTGCGATGAAGCCCCACGTTCAATGACAGAAATTCCCTCTATATTTTTAGGAATTGTCAATCATTATCCTGTATACGGTCCCAAACCATCTGTACCGATGACCTCTAGCAAAGATTGGGGTTCTCGTTTATTTTACTCCATTATTATTGATAGATTTGCTCTGAGTAAAGACACAACTCGTACTCCTCTAAGCCCTGTTAAATATGATCCATCTTGCCCCCATTCCAGTCATGGAGGCACAATTCAAGGTATAATTGAGCATTTAGAATACCTCAAGTCATTGGGAGTTAGAGCAATTATTCTTACTCCTGTATACGTCAATGCTCCTGATGGTTATCATGGCTATCATCCCATTCATTTATTGATGGTTGATCCGCGTCTGGGTACAATTCAAACTTTACGAGACCTGGTAAAAAAAGCGCATGAATCTGATATTGCTGTCATTTTAGATGTAGTAAACAATCACATTGCTGATAGCATTAACTGGGAAGAATATGGCGGCCCACCAGGAGGAGAATTCAAATATGTGCAAGGTGAAGAATCCGCCGTTTTACCGTTTCCTATCGAAGCCAGGAATACATCACTCTTTCACGGGCCAGAATACACCGATATGGTGAATCAAAGATTGTTTGGATTTTTAGAAGACTGGCGCACAGAAACACCTTATGTTCGTGAATTATTAATTCAACACCTAAAATACTGGATTGCCGAAACTGATATTGATGGTTTTCGCTACGATTCTGCACGTCACGTTGGTTTAGACTTTTGGCAACCTTGTGTCGAAGAAATATCAAGATATGCTGGGATTTTCGGAAAAAAAGAATTTCTGCAAATAGCCGAACACGCAGGGAGTACCCACGAACAAGTCATTGAATATAATAATGCCAAATTTTCTGGTTTGATTGACTACCCTACCTATTATATTGTCAAACATTCTTTAGGCAATGGTAATTGGTTGTGGGGTTTGGCAGATTATTTTTGTGGTTTTCTCAAGCCATCACAGTCATATTATGCGGGTTGGCAGAATAATATTATGTTCTTGGATAACCAAGACACCAGTAGAATTTTTCATGAATTTTGGAATCGTACTCACAACCGAGAACAAGCGCGTATCCGTGTACATTTTGCCCTAGCTTGTTTGATATTAGGGCCGCAAATACCTTCTATTTATCAAGGAACAGAACAGGAATTTGATGGTGCATTAGGATGGCATGAAGAAGAAGGTCAAGAAGAATCTATTGGTCATGATTGCTATGTGCGTGAGGATATGTTTGATAATCCTGCTTGCGATTGGAAATTTGGTGTAATTAACCGCAAAATTTTTCACCCCTATAGCAGAAACCACCCGACTTTTTTACTGATTCGACAATTAGCAAAAATTCGATTTCAACACCGGCTTTTTCAAAGTGGAACTCGAACTTTGTTACATTCTAAAAATAATGGTTTATGGTGTGTACTGATTCATGGTATAGCTAACGAACACCCTTTATTTATTGCTTTTAATTTGGGGCCGAATCCATTGTTAGAGGAAGCTTTCAAGATTCCTCATTGGTATGGGGAGTTTTGCGGAGCCGATATATTAATGACTATATCGGGTGGAGTGTTTCATTTAGTAAAAGATGAGATGCGAATTAAACTTTCACCCTTCTCTTTTGTTTTAGGGCGACTCTTACATTAACCAATGCTTTCGCCAAAAGGTTGTAGGGTGGGTGACCACTGATCAATTGATGTTGAGATCCTTGTCTTTCTCGTGTTACCCACCCTACGATTAAAAATCAACCGGATTTATTCTTCTTCTCCCGATTCTTCTGAAGTTGATGAAGTTTCCGCATCTTCTCCAGAGGCTGGAACAATGGCAACCGCCGCAATTGAATCTTCTTCGTATAAGCGCTGAACTCGAACCCCGGTCGCACTTCGAGACTGAAGGGGAATGGCATTCACCACTTGACGAATAATAATTCCACGACTGCTAATTAACATTAACTCCTCGGTTTCATCCACAACTTTTAAGGCGACAACTTCATCTTTTTTGGCATGGGGTTTAAACTTAGTGGCAATAATGCCTTTCCCTGCTCGATTTTGTAAGCGGAATTGAGACACCGGAACCCGTTTTCCATAACCACTGGCGGTGATGACTAAAACGGATAATCCTTGAGCGGTTCCCTCCGTTACAACTTCAGTTTCAGTTTCATTTTCCTCGGTGGTTTCTGTGGCTATTACCATTAATTCTTCATCGGTTTCCGGTTCTTCACCTTCGGCTTCCGCCAGATTAGAAATAATCGCACTGGGCAAAATATCCATGCTAATTAAGGTATCATCTCCTTTCAATTTCATGGATTTAACGCCTCGGGTTGCCCGTCCTAACGGTCGCAATTGTTTATCATTGGCTTTAAAATGAATTGCCATGCCATGACGGGAACCAATAATAATTCCATCTTCAACTTTTGCCCGTCTCACCCAGCGTAATTCATCTCCTTCTTCTAAGGAAATGGCAATTAAACCATTAGTCCGAATATTACTAAAGGCGGATAATTGGGTTTTCTTAATAAATCCTCCTTTGGTTAACATCACCAAGTATTCATCATCGCTAAATTCGCTAACGTGAACAATAGAGGTGATCCGTTCTTCCTTGGGAATGGGTAACATTTGAACGATGGGAACTCCTCGCGCGGTGCGGGAAGCAACGGGGATTTGATAGGCTTTGATACTATAAACAACACCCCGTTCACTAAAGAATAAGACAGTATCATGATCGCAACAGGTGATAAAGTGTTGAACTTCATCATCCTCTTTCATTTTGGTGCCTTGTTTACCTTTTGTGGCTCGACTTTGGGCGGCAAAAGTATTCACAGGCATTCGTTTCATATAACCTTGTTCTGTTAACAGAATTAAGGCTTTTTCATTGGCAATTAAATCGGTTTCATCTAACTCCCCTTCGGTATGTTCAATTATAGTCCGCCGAGGGGTATTGAACTTTTGTTTGAGTTCTAGGGCTTCCTGTTCAACAATTTCTAAGATTCGTTCCCTGCGCGCTAAAATATCGTACAAATCAGCAATTTTAATTTGCAGTTCTTGGTGCTCTTGGTCAATTTTTTGAGCTTCTAAAGCGGTTAACCGTCGCAATTGCATTTGTAAAATTGCATCGGCTTGTTGTTCAGATAACCCATAGTTGGTCATTAATTCTTGTTTGGCGATGGGAATATCAGCCGCATGACGAATTAAGGCAATAATGGCATCTAAATTGTCTAAAGCAATTAATAACCCCTGTAAAAGATGATCTCGTTCTTGGGCTTTCCTGAGTTCATATTCCGTGCGCCTGCGAATCGTTTGTTCGCGGAATTGGAGGAATACTTCTAAGAAGCGTTTGAGGTTAAGAATTTCCGGGCGGCTATTGACTAACGCCAACATATTAGCCCCAAAATTGGTTTGTAAGGGCGTTTGTTTGTAGAGGTTATTGAGAACTACACGGGCATAAGCATCCCGTTTGAGTTCAATTACAATCCGCATTCCATCGCGATCGCTTTCATCCCGAATATCAGAAATTCCCTCTAATTTCTTATCATTAACCATTTCTGCAATGCGTTCAATCATTGCCGCTTTATTGGTTTGATAAGGCAATTGAGTAATAATAATCGCATCTCGATCGGGTCTTCCTTTATGTTCGATGGTTTCAATGGTAGCAACCCCACGCATGGTAATCGAACCCCGACCATCGGTATAGGCTTCTTTAATTCCCGATGTCCCTAAAATTTGCGCCCCCGTGGGAAAATCCGGCCCCGGAATATGACGCATTAATTCAGCAATGGTAATCTCAGGATTATGAATTAATGCTACTAAACCATCGACTAATTCCCCTAAATTGTGAGGGGGAATATTGGTTGCCATCCCAACCGCAATTCCTGACGATCCATTTAATAATAATTGGGGAATTCGTGCGGGTAAAACTAACGGTTCTTGTTGAGAACCATCGAAGTTATCGCCAAATTCAACGGTTTCTGCGTCAATATCTCGTAGGAGGGAATCAGTCGTTAAGGCTTGCAAACGACATTCGGTGTACCGCATGGCAGCCGGGGGATCGTTATCAACTGATCCGAAGTTCCCATGACCGTTAATTAACGGCGATCGCATGGAAAAATCCTGCGCCATCCGCACTAAGGCATCATAAACGGCGACATCCCCATGAGGGTGATATTTACCGAGTACCTCCCCCACCACACGGGCACATTTACGGAAGGGTCGATCAGGGGTTAAGCCCAGTTCGTTCATGGCGTATAAAATCCGTCGATGAACGGGTTTCAAACCATCCCGCGCATCTGGCAGTGCCCGCCCTACAATTACGCTCATGGCGTATTCGAGGTAGGATTGCTGCATTTCATTTCTCAGATCCGTCGGGATAATTCTCGACTCAGAGGTACTCATACCTTCAAAAACTCCATTACAATTTAAAATTAGTCACCTTTAACCGAAAATATTAGGAGAAATAAAATCATCTTCGGTATAGGCTCTAAAATCAGTGACTAATGCTTAAAATTATACCATAATTTGCCTTCTTCTTGGGGGTGAAATCTGGGATTAAAATTGACAATAAACTCTTGACAAATGCTAACAGTTATTTATTCTGACAAATTCCTCAACCATAAGACGGGATTATTCCATCCAGAACGGCCAGAACGGTTAACCGCGATTGTAAATGCCCTAAAATCGGTATCTTGGGCCGAGCAGTTAGACTGGAAAGAACCGACTCCGGTGATGGATCGCCAGCAACCCTTGATGAGGTTATTGGAAACGGTACATACCTCTTCCCATATTCAACGAGTTAAAGCGATCGCCGCTCAGGAGGGCGGTTATTTGGATGGAGATACCCCCATTTCGGCTGAAAGTTATGATGTGGCACTGTTGGCGGTGAGTGCCTGGTTGGATGGGGTGGATCAAGTCTTGACAACGGCACATCCGGCTTTTGTTTTAGCGCGTCCCCCCGGACATCACGCCGAAGCTGATCGAGGGATGGGATTTTGCTTATTTTCTAATGCAGCGATCGCCGCTTATTATGCCTTAGAACAACCGGGAATTGAGAAAGTCGCTATCTTAGATTGGGATGTCCATCATGGCAATGGAACTCAAGCGTTAGTGGAAGATGATCCTCGGATCGCTTACTGTTCGTTACATCAATCTCCCTGTTATCCGGGGACGGGATATCCAGAGGAACGTGGCTCTCACAATAATGTGCTGAATCTTCCTATGTCTCCGGGTAGTACCATTGAACTCTACAAACCTGCCTTTCAACATTATATCTTGCCCTTTTTACAACAGGTACAACCGGATTTACTAATTGTAAGTGCGGGATATGATGCCAACCAGGATGATCCCTTAGCCAGTATTTCTCTACAACCACAAGACTACGGACTGTTCACTGAATATTGTTTACAACTCACCTCTAAAATTATCTTTGGACTTGAAGGAGGCTATGATTTGCCCAGTTTATCTCAATCCGTTGTAGAAACCTTGGAAAAATGCCTTTAGGTAGTCAGTTATCAGTTATCAGTTATCAGTTATCAGTGTGGAAATTGCCTAGACAGTTTGGCAACACAGTTGATCTAAATCACAAAACTTATCGCAGTTAATCACAAATTTACAAAGCGTTGAGTCACTTAATATTCAGAAGAAAAAGTTCATAATTAATCCAGATAAACGATGGACTTTGATCAACCTCTGAGTAACACATCCCAAGGAAAGGTGATTTATGATGGCATATCGTCCAGTACCCCTTGAAGAACTTTTTGGTCAAATTATGTTTTCTAGTGTCGTGACTCGCAGTGATCGTCAACACTTGCGTTCCGCCATTTTAGGTGAGAGTTTGACTGATGATGAAAAGGCGATTATTAACCGATTACTGTACAATGTTCGTCGGGGGTGGGTGAAGTTAGTAGATCTGTAGTTGATCAGCACCCTGTTTTAATCAAAAATTTTCATCAATAGAGTTTCCGTTACCCATTTTTCCTTTTTATAGATAGATCCTGAAATGAGCAATTTTCGATACAATATCAGTCGTTAACTTTACGTTCAGGATTAATCCCAACCCTTGCTATCTACATCTTTGCTAGTTGCTCACGGTAGCCGAGATCCTCGTCCCCAACAAGGTTTAAATCTATTGGCAAAACGCTTAGGGGAACGTTCAGGCTTTCCTAATGTTGGAACTGCAACCTTAGAATTAGCACTCCTTCCCCTCCATCAACAGATTCAAGAGTTTGCCAAGTTAAGTCAATCTTGGGGATATTCTCAAATCCAAATTTTACCGTTATTTCTCTCGTCAGGTGTTCATGTTAACGCCGATTTACCCGCAGAAATTGCGATCGCTCAGGAACAACTTGGATCAGAAATTCAACTCAATTTATTACCTTATTTTGGATCTAAAATTAATCGTTTAGCGGCTTTAATCGCCACAAAAATGGCAACGGTTGAGATTGAACATTGGATTTTAATCGCTCATGGTAGTCGCCATCCAGGGGGAAATCAACCCATTGAACAATTAGCAACTCAAATCAAGGCAATTCCCGCCTATTGGTCAGTTTCTTTGAATTTTGAAACTCAAATTAAAGCCTTAATTTTATCGGGAGTTTACCAGATTGGAATTATTTCTTATTTTATGTTTTCCGGTGGCATCAGCGATGCGATCGCCCAATCCCTTCAACAGTTTTCTCAAGAATACCCCACCGTTGAATTTTATTTAATTTCACCCTTAGAAATTGACGATAATTTAGTTAATTTAATTGAAGATTTATTAAAATAATAAGTTGTAGATTAAAATAAAAGGAATAAATTTAATATTAGGATAGAATAGATTACCCATGAGTCAATTAACCTTGAAAGATTTTACTCCTGACCCCCAACGGTTAGCCGTCTTAGCAGAATGTATCGCTGACTATGGGATTGATGAGGGAAATAGTGAATGGACAAATAATATAATTTCTAAAAAAACCGTTGTTTATGGCAGTGGTGTGATTGCCAAACAAGGTGAAATTGTTAATCATAATGTTGACCCCAAAGAGTTAGAATTATGTCAACAATTAGCAGATCAAGTTGGTCAAATTATGGGAGATATTGATGTGGGGATGGGTTCAGAATCTTCTACCCCCTTTCAACCTTTCTATATTGTTGCTAATATTGATGATCCCATTCCTGAAAAAATAGATATCGAATTGATTCGCTCAAAATTTGCCGGGACAATTTTTCCCCCCGCAACAATAACCGTTGAACCTTTAGAAGAAGCAGGAATCTGGTGGTCAGAAGTCTTAGAAGATGCAGATGGAAGTGACGAGGAAGAGTATTTACAACCTTGGCGAGAAATGATGGCTTGGTTTCAAACTCAAGACAGTTTTAAAGATACAGTATTTGTTCGCATTGGTGACTATAAGGCATTATATCAAGATCAATATAATCAAGATAAATTTACCGAAGATATGGGAGATCCCGGATGTGTTTTCCCCCGGTTTGCAGTGGGTTTAACTCATCATGGCAGTTTAGCCGGAATTTTTGGATTTAGTGTTCAAACGTAATCAATGTAGTAAGCCCTTCAGGGCTTCCAGTGAGAGCAAATCAACAAACCCCTTAACCTTAAGTTTATTCTGCCCATCTTCTCAATAAATTCGTATAAGTTTTAGAAACCAAATCAAACTCAATGGTTTTCCCTTCCTTCGCAAAAATAGAACGACGAGTGGTATCTAAATCAAATAAAATTTCTCGATTTGCAGGGTCACGAACTAAACTTTGAACCCATCCCACAATGGCTAATCTTACCCCTTGCGTTACAGGTTCAACTCGGTGTAACGTTGTAGACGGATAAACAATCATTGAACCCGCTTTCAATTTATAGCGACGTTCTTCATCACTATTTTCAATCACTAATTCTCCACCTGTGTAGGTTTCAGGATCACTTAAAAATAACGTAAACGAAACATCCACACGCCAAAATTCTTGATCTCCCATCAACGCATTATCCGTATGAGTTCCATAGGACATTCCATCTTCGTAGCGACTGGCTAAAACTGAGTGAACAATTTTCGGTAAAACGGCACTTTGAAACAACGCATTTTTTTTCAAAATCGACTGAATTTGTTCCCGCAAAGCTTGAGCTTCCGGCGTTTTCTTATCAAGCTGCTGATTGTTCTTAACCAGTTTGGCGTGCCAACCTGCGGTTGTTTTACCATCAACAAACGTCCCTTGAGTGAGACAATCAATAAAAAATTTTAATTCCTCTGATGTCAAAATATCATCAATCGAGAACAGCATAGGAGATAAAAGCGCAACATTAAATAACCGATAGCTGTTTGCACCTCTGTTTTTCGGCAAGTTTCTATAAAACCAGCTTGACAATGTGCAAATTTGTCAGCTTGACGGTATATTGAAAGACGGCTTAATCTTACCTTAAATTTTGTTGGTGTAGTCAAGGAGTGTCAAAATGCAATCCAAAACAATTCAGTTATTTCTCACAGTCGGTTTAGCTGCTACTTTAGGTGCTTGTGCCCCAGCTGCTCAAGAAGGGGGTACCCCAGCAACTTCACCCGCCCCAGAAGCGACTTCTAGTCCTGCCACTTCACCCAGCCCTGTCACTTCACCCAGCCCTGTCACTTCACCCAGCCCGGAAGCAACTTCTAGTCCAGAAGCAACTTCTAGTCCAGAAGCAACTTCTAGTCCAGAAGCAACTTCTAGTCCAGAAGCAACTTCTAGTCCAGAAGCAACTTCTAGTCCAGAAGCATCTCCAGAAGGGGGCGAAGGGGGCGAAGGCTAAACCCTTTGCTGAGTAGAGATGTTTGAGAGAACGTCTCTACCCAAACGGTTAATGCCCAGGGGGAAAACTCCCCTCCCGCACTTCCGTACAGAACTCTTGAACGGCTTGGGTAATCGTTTGTTGTAAATTGGCGTATGTTTTGGCAAAGGGAGGTTGCCAGGACGATAATCCCAAAATATCCGAGGTGACTAATACTTGACCATCACAATTAGCCCCCGCCCCAATACCAATGGTGGGTATGGTTAATTGCTGGGTAATTTTTTGGGCTAAATCTGAAGGGATATGTTCTAACACAATTGTAAAGGCTCCGGCTTGCTCTAACGCGATCGCTTCTGAAAGAATGCGTTCTGCTGCATCGGAGGTTTTGCCTTGTTTGCGATAACCCCCAAATTGATGAACGGACTGGGGGGTTAAACCCACATGACCCATGACCGGAATTCCGACTTGGACTAACTGAGTGACTGTTTCTGTCATTGCTGGATATCCCCCCTCCAGTTTAACACCTTGAGCACCTGTTTCTTTGAGAATTCGTCCGGCTGAATGAATGGCTTGTTGAGGACTTTCTTGATAAGTTAAAAAGGGCAAATCAACAACTAATAAAGCTTGTTTCACGCCTCGTCGCACAGCTTTAGCATGATGAATAATTTCATCTAAGGTTAGGGGTAAAGTGGTGTCATATCCTAACCCAACCATTGCCAGAGAATCTCCCACTAAAATAATATCAACTCCGGCTTGATCGAGGAGTTGAGCGATCGCATATTCATAGGCTGTCAATACTGTAATGCGTCGTCCCTGCTGTTTCCATTGACTTAATTGTTGGGTTGTAACTGTCATAATCAGTTATCAGTTATCAGTTATCAGTTATCAGTAATTATATCAAGCATGACATAAATACCGTCGAATCAGACATCCGACCTTTTCTATTCTTTAAATAAATTTTCAACTTTTATGCTTGTAAAGCTTAACCTAATTCCAAACTGGTAACTGCAAAAATATTTGTCCAATTGATATTCGGTTGCTGTCCAGTATACATTCTAACACATTCAAACAGGGATTGCATTTGATAACGTTCAACTAAAGAAATTCCTGGGTTATTAATATTGGGAACATCAATATAAATCGAATCTCCCTGAGCATAACAAGCTAAAGCCAGAAACAGCTTTTCTGCTATCTCTTCATTTTCAGCAAATAAAGGCCCAATTCTAAATCCATCTGTTGCTTTTCTAATCACTCCATAACCAACTAAATTCTCCTGATTTAAAATTCCATACCCTTGTCCATGAGGTTGATTAATCCATTTCTCAAGGAAATTAAGACGATCACCAGGAAAATATTGACGATCATAATTACACAGTTGAGCAAAATTAATTGTTTTTAAATCTACTAAATCATTAGCCATTGTTCCTGAAATTATCCCTTGATACCGCAGATGGGAATGAAACGGTTTAAAGCCAAATTTTTGATAAGTTTTAACTTGTTCCAAAACAGCATCTAACGCTGCATTTTGACCCGGAATTAACTTAAAAGCTTCCTGCCAAGTTTTCAAACCATATCCTTGTTGACGATATTCCGGTTTAACAATATAAAGACCAATAAAGTTAAAATTGCTATGATATCGGACAACAGAAATACAACTAATGGGTTGACCGTTTAATTCCCCAATTAAAAATTCACCGGGATCAGCACTATAAAAATTATCAACATCATCAATACCCGGATTCCAGCCTTCAGAAGCTGCCCAACTTAAGGCTAATTTTAGATCATCCGGGGTCATTGAACGAACTCTGAAATAATCTTCTATTATGGTCATTTTTTTCGACTCATTAAAATATTGATCCCCATCTTTTGCAGATAGGGTTCAGATTTACTGATTGATTTTTTGATAATTTAGGTTTAATCTAATTGATTATTAGACTTTCCTAAAATTTGATTGAATAAACTAGAAACTAAAGAAAGAACGATTGAACCCAATAATGCTGCCCAGAAGCTAGAAATTGAAAATCCGGGGGTAAAATAAGCAACTAACGAAATAGAAATAGCATTGACGACGAATAAAAATAAACCTAACGTTAGAATAGTTAGGGGAAGGGTAAAGATCGTAATAATGGGTTTAATAATGGCATTCACTAAAGCCATTACAACCACTCCAACGGCGGCAGCTTGCCAACTGCTAATGGTAAAACCCGGAACAATATAAGCCGTTATTCCAAGTGAAATTGCAGAGATTAGCCAAGTTAGAAAAAAATTTAGCATGGATGTTTCCTAGGAATAAAAATCCAAATGGGGGTGCTTTTGAGGAATTTGAGATCCTCAAGGAAACTTCTGAGAGATAGCTAATTTTACAAGGTAATGGCAAAATTAGGCATTTGAGAAGCTAATATAAGTATAAATCAGTTGATCCTAAAGTGGAGTAATCAATAGATGATTAGACTTTGGCAATCTATCATTTTAACGGTCGTTGTCGTGCTGTTGGCCTTACCGCTTCCCTCCTGGGCAGCCCAAAATCCATCCCATCTGTTTTTCAGTCATAGTTTATTACAAGGACGGGATTTTTCTAATCAGTCTTTACCTGCGGCTGAATTTGCGAATTCTAATATGGAGTTAGCTAAATTTGATCATTCCGATTTAGAAGGAGCTATTTTTAGTAAAGGAATTCTAACAAAAGCCAGCTTAAAACAAGCAAACTTAACCTATGCTATGTTAGATCAAGCTGATTTTACAGAAGCAGATTTAAGTGATGCTGTGTTAGTTGAAGCCTTATTTTTCGGGTCAACCTTTCATCATACAAAAATTATAGGGGCTGATTTTACTGATGCTTTATTAGATCGAGAACAGATTCGACAATTGTGTCAGGTTGCCAGTGGCATTAATCCCACAACAGGAGTTTCAACTCGTGAGTCTTTGGGATGCCGATAAATATGCAATTACTAGAGAGCTATCTATCTGAAACTTTAACTCTGTAAAAAATGCTTATTGAATTAAACTAATTGGGTAGGTTTAATCATCTGATAAGCCATTAATAATTGTGTTAAGGCAAGAAGATAGCTTTGTAGCATTTCTCCCGTTATTTCTACTAAAATCCCTATATTCTGTTACAGATTACAAGTTTTTCCATTTTCTTCTATATGATGTTCAAGATTTATTATCGCAACCTGACTCTCTGGTATAATTAAAGATTGTAAACTCGCCTTAAAAATACTTCCCTCACTCACTTGACTTTGAACTAATTTTAAATCGCCTCCCATCATTTTACAAAAATGGCGACTAATCGCTAAACCTAATCCTGTGCCCCCATATTTACTCGATGTTGAATTATCCCCTTGAATAAAGGCTTCAAAAACATATTTTTGCTGTTCTTCGGGAATCCCAATTCCTGAATCTTGAACACAAAAATTAATTTGATAATACGGTAAAGGATTATCGAATAAATCCTCGTTTTCAGAATTGAAATCATTAGAGTCAGGAGTCAGGAGTTCACCAGTTACGGTTAATATAATTTCACCGTGCTGTGTAAATTTAGCGGCATTACTCAGTAAGTTTAATAAAATTTGTTTGACTTTGGTTGAATCCGCATGAATAATTGTTAAAGCCGGATCATAATTCAGCGTTAAAATATTTCCATTTTGACTAACTAAAGGTTTAACAGTTGCAACAACGCTTTCAATTAATTCTTTTAAATCAAAATTTTCTAAATGAAGTTCCATGCGTCCGGCTTCAATTTTAGATAAATCCAAAATATCATTAATTAATGATAATAAATGTTTTCCGGCGGTATTAATCATATCTAAATCACCAATAAATTCCTCATGACCTAAATCTTTCGCATCTTCACTCAGCATTTCGCTGTAGCCTAAAATAGCATTTAAAGGTGTTCTTAACTCATGACTCATATTGGCTAAAAATTGACTTTTAGCGATGTTAGCAGATTCTGCTGAATCTTTCGCTTGTTCTAACTGCTGAGTTTGTTGATCAACTTGTTCAATTAAGGAGTTGACCGAATGAGCTAAAGAATAGATTTCATGAATATTCGTCTGAAAAGGAACCCGAAGTTGATAATTAGACTCCTGTGCAACTTGTTCTGCCACTTGCTGGGTCACACTTAAGGGTTGAGTAATAGAACGAGTCGTTTTAATCGCTGTAATAATAGAAATTAAAACCGATAACAAAGCACTAATAATAATAATTAAATTTTCTAGCTTTCGAGCTTTTTTGATCACAAGTTCGCTCATATCTTCTTGAATCTGAGCTTTTTTTAACCAGTCTGTCAATTGATTATTCAGCGTTTCTAAGGTTTGAATGGTTTGTTGATTAGAGATAGAGTTAAAGGACTGATAAATCGCCTTGGTTTTAGAATCCGGGGATAAGGTCGGTAAAATAGATTTTAAAGTTTCAATCCTTTTAATATAGGTTTTTAAACTGTTTTTATAGGTTTTAAAGAAGGATTTTATTTCTAGGGGTGTAGCCACTGACCAACTGGGTTCTTGATCAATAAACTTTTCAATTTGCCCAACAAGCTGTTCTATTTCAGCTAGATTTTGATGGATATTTTTTGGGTCATGATTCCAAGTTTTAGGGTTATCTGCTGAAGAGATTAAGTGATAACTCTGCAATTGGATCTTGAGAACCGTTGTATTAAAGTTACTGAATAATTGTGCTTGTTGATGAGCATCCGATAATTGATGATAAGTCTGTTTTTGGTAAACATCCGCCAGCAATAATCCTGTAATTGAACCCATAAAACCAATAGAAATGGCTAAAAAATAGCCATAACTAATCTTTTGATAAATAAACCAGCGATGCTCTGACGGGTTCTGGTGTCGAAAAGGATTATATTTATCGATATAACCCTTGAAAGAATGGGTTCTAACTCTGTGAGTACCTTCGTGTGTTGTAGTGGATTTTAAATCTTCAGATGGCATTAGCCTATACTCCTTTTCCCTCCCAGTTACGTTTGACTAAAGAATAGTTACCTGGTTCATCTTGTCAACCTCAATCCTTAAATTGTGACGTTTTAGAACATAATAGGGGTTGGTCAGAACACAATCTCCTTCCAGGGTATAACCCCCTAACTACAATTGTGACATGGCTGTGTTAGTGTTACTACTGATCAGAGAAATTAAATAAAAGATGTAAAAAACCCTTCAGTTGAACCTGAAGGGTTAGGAAGACAGCAAAGTCAAGAATTTCAATCGAGTTCTAAATCCGTGAAGGTTGATCTGATCACAAAGAGATCTCTATTTTTTTGCCAACTTAACAATCACTATCTGAACGATTCACTTCAGTCGAAAAGAATACAGCCGTAACTAACCGACCACAGCAGTCGTTTGCAGTAAGGCTTCTTTGAGTAACTGTGCTTTATCCGTCTTCTCCCAAGGTAAATCTAAGTCTGTTCGACCTAAATGACCGTATGCAGCCACATCTTGGAAGAAACGACCGCCACGTTCTGCGGGTAATTTTTGTAAATTAAACGCTTGAATCATTCCCGCCGGACGCAATTCAAAGTTCGCTTGTACAACTTCCAGCAGTTTGTTTTCATCCACCTTCGCAGTTCCAAAGGTTTCAATAAACACGCTGACGGGTCGAGCTACCCCAATGGCATAGCTTAATTGCACTTCACACTTCTCTGCTAATCCCGCAGCCACAATATTTTTAGCCACATAACGGCAAGCATAAGCCGCACTGCGGTCTACTTTGGTGGGATCTTTACCCGAAAATGCACCGCCACCATGACGGGAATAGCCCCCGTATGTATCCACAATAATTTTGCGACCGGTTAAACCAGAGTCCCCTTGAGGGCCGCCAATCACAAATTTACCCGTTGGGTTGACTAAAAAGCGAGTTTGGTCATCAGGTTTGATCGCAATATCATCAAATACGGGTTGGACAACCGCTAACCACAAATCTTCTTTAATTTTGTTTTGTACTGCCGCCTCATCGGTAATGTCTCCAATGGTCGCTGTATGTTGGGTGGAGATTAAAATCGTATCAATACCAACGGGACGATCATCTTCATACAGGACAGTGACTTGGGTTTTACCATCGGGACGTAAATAAGGCAATTTGCCATTTTTCCGCACTGCTGCCAATTGTCGAGCAATGCGATGAGCTAAACTAATGGGTAATGGCATTAGTTCTGGGGTTTCATTACAAGCGAAACCAAACATAATGCCTTGATCTCCAGCACCAATCGCATCGAGTTGTTCATCACTTAACAGTTCTCTTGCTTCTTGAGCTTGGTTTACCCCTTGGGCAATATCAGGAGATTGTTTATCTAAGGCAATCAGAACAGAGCAGCTATCGGCTGAAAAACCATTGTTGGCATCAACATAACCGATCTCCGCAATTTTTTTTCGAGCTACATCAATATAGTTGATATGGGCAGTCGTCGTAATTTCACCCGTAATTAGCACTAAGCCAGTATTGACCACTACTTCAGCAGCAACGCGGCTTTTAGGATCATGGGCTAATAAGGCATCTAAAATCGTATCGGAGATTTGATCGCAGATTTTATCGGGATGACCTTCAGTAACGGATTCAGAAGTAAACAGGTAACGGCGAGACAATAATCATTCCTCCTTGTAGGCGAGTGGGATTGCTGCGTAAGTGTGAGGGCATTGCCTTAAATTACACTACTACAGCTAGGACAAAAATTAAAATCACAGATTTTCCAATTCGGTAGAGACACGACAAGACGGGTGTGTACGTTGTCAAATGGGACGGATTAACGGGGGAAAAGTTGCGACGATCCCAACCGTTTGGCAATAGATATCCCCTTAACGTGAACTACCGACACTTCTCTACGAGTAAGTGTCGGCTTCTGATTTCTCAGCCCGATGCCTAATCATTCGAGAATGAGCGGGTCTTACACAGGCTCCATCAGCAGAGACGGGGTTCCCTCCGCCTTGATTTTTAATTCTGATGCCTTCGTTCCTGATGTTGAGTGCAGCGTTACTATCTCGGTCATGATGAGTATGACAATTAGGACAATCCCATTCTCTGATATTCAGAGGTAGCGTATCCACGACATGACCGCAACTCGAACAAGCTTTGGAACTGGGGAAGAAGCGATGAATCTCTATCAGTTCGCCATGTTTTTGTTGAAGTTTATAGTCAACAAAATTGATGAACATTCCCCATCCCACATCGGATATTGATTTTGATAACTACTGCTTTAACTTCACCAATTTTGGGGACTTTTAGATATTCACCCTTAACAGTAACACTCTGGGGATACTGGATTGATTGTTTATGATGTTTGGACTTGAATCTTGGAAACTTAGCTCGGACTTCAAAAAAGTTTTTATAGGCCCTATCTAAGTTAATTGCTACACATTGGAGAACCGATGAATAACAATCTTCCTTAAGCCAAGGATATTCTTTTTTGAGTTGAGGGAGCATTCCTTTGTAGGTTGCTAATTTTAGACTTTTTCCAGTTTCTTGATAGTGTTGAATACAGGCATTTAAGGCATAGTTCCAATACCATCTTGCACAACCGAATGACTTAGCCAATGCTAATTCCTGTTCAGATGTCGGGTAGAGTCTAACCTGAATTGCTTTCAACACTTTTGCATCACCTCCTTTTCTTTTTTTGATCATAATAAGTCATCGGTGAATTGCACAGACCCCTACCGCAATTCATCCCACGCTGCAAATCACGGGTCAGACGTGGGGCTTCTTACGGAAGAAGCTAAAATTTTAATCTCATCTAATTGAGCAATCACCACATCAGCACCTTTAAGATGCTGAGAATTTGATGGCTTCCAGCAGACCCCTACACAACCCCCAGACTGGGCTGCCAACGCCATATCAATATCCCCCTGAGCATCTCCTACCATTAAAGTAACAGAGGGATGAACCCCAAGAGCTTGACAAGCATTGAAAAATAAACGCGGATCGGGTTTTGTTGGGCCGTCATCGACCCCCATTTGTAATTGAATATAGGGTTCGAGTTGATGGTGTGTCACAAAACGTTGGACTTGTGCAGTCGGCGCCGCCGAAAGAATCCCCACCTTTACCCCCGCATCGGATAGGGATTTGATAATGTCTAAACCCCCAACAAACAAAGGAGAAGGGGGAGTAGACTTGAGATAATAATCTGCATCTTCAAAAGCACGACGGGCAATATTTAAAGACTCTAACCACCCTCGTCCCGTTTCTGCAATATAGGCGGCGGCTGCAATTTCATTTTCTCGTCGGCTTCCCACCGCCATCAATCCAGTAGGGTCAAGGCTATCTCCCTGAACCCCAAAAGCCATCAATAGAGGTTCCCCAATCCCCGGAATTTGAGCATCAATTAAACGCGATCGCTTTTGAGCTAAATTCCTCAAGAAATCCGTAGAATCCTCTAAGGTTCCATCTTTATCGAAGATAACGGCTGCGATATTAGAAAAAGTAACCGTCTGAACTTGAAGAGTAACCAACCTTAAAAACTCCAAAAAAAATAGGGAAAAAGGAAGAGGGAACAGAAAAAAATCTATTCCCTCTTCCTTTTTGTTCCGTTGAAACTTATACTCCCTCGGCAACAGGTTCAACGTCTTCTTCGATGGCTTCTGGAATGTCATCGTCAATGGCCGATGGGATTTCATCATCAATGGCAGATGGAATATCTGCTTCATCCAGTTCTGCGGGAACTTCAATCGAGACAGTTCCTTGTTGAGCCGCCAAGAGTTTTTCCCGGAATTTGGCTGCCATTTCTTCAGCTTTCTCATACACAAGCTGAGGATTTTTAACCATTGCTCCCGGTTCGGGTTCCAGTTGTTTTGTTGAAAGGGAAATCCGGCCGCGATCTGCATCTAAGTCAATAATCATGACTTTGACTTCATCATTGACATTAAAGACGCTATGAGGCGTGTCAATGTGATCGTGAGAAATTTCTGAGATGTGGAGCAGACCACTCACGCCACCAATGTCAATAAACGCCCCGTAAGGTTTAATTCCTCTAACGGTTCCTGTCACCACTTCACCCACTTCTAAGCGGTTCATCTTCCGCTCAACTAAAGCCCGACGATGGCTTAGAACGAGGCGATTGCGATCCTCATCAACCTCTAGAAATTTTAAGGGTAATTCTTCAGCAACGAGTTCTTCTTTGGGTTTGCGTGTACTAATATGGGAGCCTGGAATAAAGCCCCGCAATCCTTCAATGCGAACTAAAGCGCCGCCTCGATTTGTGGCAAAGACTTGAGAACGGACGGTAGCATCTTCCGCTTGCAGTTGGCGGACGCGCTCCCATGCCCGCATATACTCAATGCGACGAATGGAAAGAGTTAATTGCCCATCTTCGTTTTCATCGGTCAGAATGAAAAACTCGCGGGTTTCATTGGACTGTAATACTTCATCAGGACTTTCCACCCGATTAATTGACATTTCTTGTAGTGGAATGTATGCTGCGGTCTTAGCACCAATATCAATCAGAGCACCCCTTGGCTCTAGACTAAAAACTGTCCCCGCCACTACGTCACCGGGACTAAAGTGATAGTCGTATTTATCGAGTAAGGCGGCAAAATCTTCGTGGGTGAAGCCCACATCTTTTGGTTTTGTTTTCTGATTGATCATGCGAGTTGTGTCCTAAAGTTGCTCCTATTAAATGGTTGTCTTTGCAGTTAAGAGAGGTTTTTGATCCTGGCTGATCAGCCAATTTCTAGGCGATCAAAACTGCTGACTTGACATCCGAAGCCCATAGAATATCTGCTGAAAACAGATAAACAGAGCATTGCCTCGTCAAGTCTAGTAGCTCCTATATAATTAAGGCCATCAACCTAAATATACAGCCTAAACCTTTACCCGGAGGTGTCAGGTAAGCTGTGTTGATGCCTAGGGGGAACAGGTAAATGGAGTTAACTTAAATAGTATAACTGTTCAGAGCATATCTATTATGCCATAACTGATCGATTTTGGGTCAGGACTTGCCCAAAGTTTTATCCGGTTGGGGCTAGAGTTCAAGATTAATTGGGGTAAATGAAAAATTATAACTCTGCTATTGAGATGGAACTCAGGAGGCAGAACACAAAGAAGGGGAGGTTTCAAGCGGTGAACTTTCCTGTGGGGAAGTCGGATCTTCCTGGGTTGAAGTGGGTTCATTCCCGTTTTGAGGCTCAGTATCACTCTGAAAGTGATTCAACGCTTCGGCAAAATCTCGAATCCCTTGAAATTGTCGATAAACGGAAGCAAACCGCACATAGGCAACTTCACTTAAAGATTTGAGTCGTTGCAAAACTAATTCTCCAATTTCCTGAGTGGGAAATTCCCGTTGGGAACGTTGTTGCAGTTCCGCTTCAATTTCATCAATAATTGATTCTAAATCTAAAGCAGAAAGTCCTGTTTTTTCACAAGCTCGAACCATTCCCCGCAGTAATTTAGAGCGATCAAAGGATTCTCGTTTCCCATCCCGCTTCATCACCGTAATGGGAACAAATTCAATCCGTTCATAAGTCGTAAACCGATGCTGACACTGGAGACATTCCCGACGTCGCCGAATGCTTTTACCCGATTCAGCCGAACGCGACTCCAGTACGCGACTATTGGTATACTGGCAAACTGGACACTGCATGATTAACGTCCTTTGAGCATAGAGTTCACCGAACAGAAGTTTTCTGAACAGTGAGTACAAAGCACGGGGGTAACGTTTGAACAGTCCAATACTCAGCCATGAGAACTTAAGGTTTTAGTTCAACGAGTGAACCTTCGGTTTCCAGAAATCAATCCCAGCCTTTCTGGGTTGGCGACGGTACAGAACGTTAAATAGATTACCCCAAATCCTCATCACTCAGTATTGGATCGGAAAAAGATTCTCTTATTGCCAGTTACTTCCCAATCCGAGGGGGTTCCCGGAATGCAATTGCAAAAAAGAGAACTCCTAAGGCCAAGGTCAAAACTAAGATGTAAGCAACACTTTCCATGTTAATGTTTCCTAAACTTATTGTTTTCTAACAGTCTACCATTGAGCGATTAAGGAAGATGGAATCCGTCTAAATAAAGAGAGAGTTGGAAACTTTATGAACAAAGCTCCAACTCTCTAAAAATTAGGTTGACAAAAAGACTGCAAAAGCCTGAACTAGGGGTATCCTAGACGGTTTTCTTAACGCGAGTCGTTTTGTCACCCACTTTCTGGAACAGACCCCATTCCACTTGTTCTTCGAGATCGGCTTCCACCCCAGCGAACACATCGCGGAAGATCGTCCGAGAACCGTGCCAAATATGGCCAAAGAAGAACAATAATGCAAAGCAAGCGTGGGCGTAGGTAAACCAGCCACGGGTACTCGTGCGGAACACCCCGTCAGATCCCAAGGTTTCCCGATCAAACTCGAAGGGTTCCCCTTGTTGGGCTAAACGGGCGTATTTCTTAACGGTTGGGGCATCTTTAAAGGTTTTGCCATCTAATTCACCACCATAGAAACTGACCGTCACTCCAGCTTGTTCAAAGCTGTAGCGAGACTCAGCCCGACGGAAGGGAATATCAGCGCGAACCACACCGTCTTTATCCGTGAGGACTACTGGGAAGGTTTCAAAGAAGTTAGGAAGACGGCGAACTGATAATTCCCGTCCTTCAGAATCTTTGAATACCGGATGGCCTAACCAAGTTTTAGCAATGCCATCGCCATTGTTCATCGGGCCAACCCGGAATAAACCGCCTTTAGCTGGGCTGTTGCCCACATAGTCATAGAAGGCGAGTTTTTCAGGAATTTTTTCCCAAGCTTCAGCGTAGCTATCCCCACGGGCAACACTGGTTTGTACCCGGCGTTGAATTTCCTGTTGGAAGTAACCACTATCCCATTGATAGCGAGTCGGGCCAAACAGTTCGATGGGGGTGGCCGCAGAACCGTACCACATGGTTCCAGCGACAACGAAAGCGGAGAAGAACACCGCAGCAATACTGCTGGATAACACCGTTTCAATGTTCCCCATCCGCAAAGCTTTGTATAAGCGTTGGGGCGGGCGAACAGAAAGGTGGAACAGACCCGCAATAATGCCAACAACACCGGCGGCAATATGGTGAGCGACAATACCACCTGCATTGAACGGGTTAAATCCTTCAGGCCCCCAAGCAGGTGCAACGGGTTGCACACTTCCGGTGATGCCATAGGGATCGGACACCCACATTCCAGGGCCAAATAAGCCCGTTAGGTGGAAAGCCCCAAAACCAAAGCAAAGCAGACCTGATAAGAACAGGTGAATGCCAAACATTTTAGGCAAATCTAAGGCAGGTTCGCCTGTTCGGGGATCGGTAAATAGCTCCAGATCCCAGAAAACCCAGTGCCAAACGGCAGCCAGGAAGAGTAAACCAGACAGAATGATATGAGTGGCAGCCACCCCTTCAAAAGACCAAACACCAGGGTTGGTAACGGCTTCTCCGGTGAGACTCCAACCGCCCCAGGATTGAGTAACCCCTAAGCGGGCCATGAAGGGCATGACAAACATCCCTTGACGCCACATCGGGTTGAGGACGGGATCAGAAGGATCATAAATTGCGAGTTCATAAAGGGCCATAGATCCAGCCCAACCTGCCACCAAAGCGGTGTGCATCAGGTGTACAGAGATCAATCGTCCTGGGTCATTCAGAACAACTGTGTGTACACGATACCAGGGTAGTCCCATTGACTACGCTCCTCCTAGTTGATAATGGTCTACTTTTTTATAACTTTGCTATGAATACGCCCGAATTGATCGTCCCTCAATTGAAAAGTCATCAATTTCGGTTAGATCATTAACGGGATCTCCACGAACATGAAGCTTATCTTAAAGAAGTGTATCGATTGTTAGAACCAAATGCAATAGTTTTGACACTCTCACCGACAAGCTTCACTGTGTCGGGAGATTGTTGGGAGATTCTTGGGCTGAACACTGACTCCCCACGACTCAACCGTGAGATTACAGACTATTATTCATTTGACATTCTGTGGAAGCACTTGCCAAGCGTTCTAGGACTTGATCGGCTGTAATTAAGCGAGTCAGAACAACTTGACCAATGGTGCTAGAGGGGTTGTTAATTGGGGTAATATCGGGTTTGACTTCTAACATCAAAACAGCATCTTCAACCCGATACAGCCACATCTTTTCCTGTTGAGTTTGATTCCAAATACAGAGGTTCATTTTTTGAATTTCGGGTGGACGGCGACGTAGGCTTTGATCCCACAGACCTCCTACTCCCCAGACTCGTCCTACTGTCCATCCATCGGTTAAAAAAAAGTATTTCACGACTGCCTTAAACAAACTGACTTTAGATCTGCTGTTTACGATAGCGCGAAAGGTTGACATACTCCCCATTTAAGATAGAACACAGAACATAGCTAAAGGTAATCTTTGATCGGGAAAATTGACGCTGACTAAGATCTCTGTAACGATTAAAGCTAACGCTTGACTATCAGTAAAATATGAATACTTCCCCGTCTTTAGTCCGGTCACATCCCTTATCAGCTTTTGCAACTCTATGGCTGTATTATCTAAAGGTTTTGGCTGAACAAGCCCAAAGGCACGGTTTATCTCGGTTAATCCCTCTGTTTTCGATTTTATTATCAACCACAGGCTTTATCTTGAGTGATCCTCTCGGTGCGATCGCTCAAGAATACCCCGGTTGCTTTATGAAAACAAAAACCGGACAGATGCTTTCTTTAAATCAAGTTTGTATTTTTCCACAAACTGATGCAAAAACAGCGATTTCTCCCCTAGCAACACCCGGTATTTATCAAGCTAAAATTGTTAGAAGAGATGGAGGAATCCCGGTCATCCAAGTTGTATTTAATGGTCAACAACCCTTTGAAATGATGGTTGATACCGGAGCCAGTGGAACAGTCATTACTCCACTGATGGCAGAACTTTTAGGGGTCATTCCCTCCGGTCGAGGTAAAGCAGATACACCCAGTCAAAAAAATGTGGAATTTGATTTGGGTACTATTCAGAAACTGGAGGTAGCTGGGGCTATTAAAAATAATCTCACCGTTGCGATCGCTCCGACTTTAGATGTGGGTTTACTGGGTCAAGATTTCTTTGGAGAATATGATGTTACGATTAAAGCAGATATTGTTGAATTTCGAGCTAGGCAATAAAAGAATAAATAACTGCTTCGTGAATTAAGGTTCTGAGATTGTCATCATCACCTACCAGACCGAATGAAGAGATTGAACGCTCTAATCCTTAAACTAAAATAGCAGGGTAAGATTATGAGCCAAGTAATTTTAATTGATGTCTATTCCCTTAGACTAAGTTTTTCTGTCCTTTTGATGGGAGTTTTGCTCAGTGAAATTCCCGTTAAGGCTCAAGAATATCCGGGTTGTTTTATTCGTGAACCCTCTGGAAATGTTGAGAATTTAACGCAGTCGGTTTGTGGTTTATTTCCGACCTCAAATCCCCTATCTGCAAATCCAACAACACCCGGAGTTTTTCAAATTCCGATTAAACGCCGACAAGGAGGAATTCCCGTTATTGATGTTAATTTTAATGGTCAAAATACCTTTGAAATGTTATTAGATACGGGAGCAACTGGAGTTGTAATTACGCCTGCAATGGCAGATGCTTTAAAGGTGCAACCTTATGGAAATCTACCCATTAACACCGCCAGTGATCAATTGGTCAATCAACAGGTGGGTCGTGTAGATTCTATTAATGTCGGGGGATTACAAATGAGCAATGTGGAAGTGTCGATTTCTCCGGTCTTAGAAATCGGATTATTAGGACAGGGCTTTTTTGGAACATACGATCTCACCATTAAACAAGATGTGATTGAATTTCGCCCCCGTGCCTAATCTTAATCCTTGAGGAATTGTACCAATTGTTCGAGTTTTGACCACGCCGCACCGCTTTGCAAAATCTCTTGAGCTAAAGAGATCCCTTTTTGATGGCAACCCATAGGCACAGCACCCCCCACTTGTAATGCTAAAGAGGCATTCAGAGCCACGACATCTTGTTGAGCTTGTGTACCTTTTCCTTGTAATAAATTGCGAAGAATTTCAGCATTTTCTTCCACATCTCCCCCTTTAAGAGCCGTGATAGAGGCTGAAGTTAACCCCACATCTTGAGGGTTGAGGGTGGTTTGTTCAATCTGACCTTGGGATAAAATCGCTAAGTCAGTTATATCGCCTAACCCCGCTTCATCCAGTCTTTCCCGTCCATGTAACACAATCGCCACTTCTGTCCCCAATTCATTTAAAGCTTGAGCAATGGTGGGGAGCAATTTTGGGTCAAAAACCCCCATAACTTGTCCCGTGGGGCGCAGAGGGTTCACCAAGGGCCCCAATAAATTAAACACCGTTCGGACTTTTAGGGTTTGACGCAGGGGAACAACCGCTTTCATCGCCGGATGCCAACCCGGAGCAAATAAAAATGTAATTCCAACCGCCGATAACGCCTGGGTAACTTTTTCTCCGGGTGCTTTTAAGTTAACCCCCAAAGCTTCTAAAACGTCCGCAGACCCGACTTTACTCGATGCAGACCGATTTCCATGTTTGGCTACCGGAACCCCAGCCGCTGCTGCCACAAAGGCAACGGTTGTGGAAATATTAAAGGTTGAAGCACCATCACCTCCGGTTCCACAGGTATCAATGACACGGTAAGAAACAGAGGATTCTGTAGAGACGCGCCATGGCACGTCTCTACTACAGGACTGTAACACCGATGCCATTCCTGCTAATTCTTCTGCGGATACCCCTTTAGCTTGGATAGCTGCCAAAATAGCCCCAGACAGCACAGGAGGAACTGCTTCTTCCAACCATCCCCGCATCAATTGTGAAGCTTGGGTTATCGATAGGGATTGGCGGTCTAACAGTTGTTGTAATAACTCCGGCCAAAGATTGGGATGAATTTCAGGTGCAGCAGGGTTTGTCATGAATATGGATTTTTCAATAACCAGAATTCAGTTTACAGCATTTTTTCAATTAAACTTTAAAATCTGTAAAATCCCGATTATTTGTAACTAAGGTTCAACAATCACAGGGGTTCCGATTTTTACCATCTCAAATAAAGCCAAAACATCTTGATTAAACATCCGAATACAACCATGAGATGCGGCTTGTCCAACAGTTTCAGTATTCGGAGTTCCATGAAATCCAATATAGTTTTTTCCATCTGTCCAAAACCCAATCCAACGCTGACCTAACGGATTATCTGGCCCTGGAGGAATAATTTCTCCGGTAAGGGGATGTTCCCAAGTCGGACGGGTAATCATTTGAATCACTTGATATTGACCGACTGGAGTTTCCCAACCTTCTCGACCGACGGCGATAGGATAGCTGGTTTGTAATTGTTGATTGCGATAGACATAAACCCGACGTTCATTTAATTTAATCACCAGTTGCAAATTAACTTGAATGGAATCAGAACTGGGTTGTTTTAATGGGGGGAATAAGGTAGAAGTGGCAAATTTAGGGGTTCTGGGGGTTAAAAATTTAACCGGGGATGGTGCTAGAGGGATGGGGTTTTGAGGGGTAACAGATACCGCCAGCACGGGCTTTGGAGCTTTGTCTAAAAGTACCGTTGTCCCCAGAATAACGGCTATGAAATGTTTCAGAAAACCTTTTCTTCTAACCATTGCACTGTTTATATTGAGCAAAAAAATAATTTTAAGACGACATCATTACTTTTGACAAACTGAGTAGCTCTCACTGTTCCCGGTGCTTTGCTTGTCGTTCTAGCCAATATAGGTAATTTCCTTAAAGGCTGTTAAACTGAAGTTATAAAGATAACCGTTACCTATCCACTCTTCTTCACTTCCCCGGGTTGCAGATCTGGAATTTGAGTTGGAGTGCCTTTTTCAGAGAAGCTAATTCAGTCTGAATTAGCTCTAAACCTGGGAATATTAGACTAAGACACTATTAATAGAAAATGTTAGCTAAATCTCAAGCCACTGGAACAATTCCGTTGGACGCGCAGCAAATTTTCGGTTTAATTGACAGTATTTTACCGTTAGAAGTTTGCTTGCATTACCAAATTTTGCCGCTCTGTCTCAAAGATAATCAATTATATTTGGGCGTTGTTGATTCAGAAGATGAATCCGCCTTAGAATATGTTCAAAAGATTGTATCTTATATGAATTGCTCAATTGTAACTCAGATTATTTCCTCCGAAGAAGAAAGATCTGTGTTGTCTTCGTATTTATATTATACGCAACAGGCTCAAAAAACTGAACCAATTTCAACAAGTGTTGAACAAACCTTATCTTCTGAACCTCAAACTTCTTCCCAAACTTTTATACAAAATTCAGCAGTTCATTCTTCTGTTAAGTCTAAAAATATTACCCCGTCAGAACCTCTTGAATCTTTACCGTCACTGGTTGCTAATTTTTCTTCTGAGGTCGAAAAGTTTTCCCTGGAACCGATAGAATTAGCATCTCCAGGTTCCTTAAATTTACCCTCAGTTTTAGAGATTAAAACAACTGATTTAGAAAATCCGATGGAGGATTTAGCAATATTATCTCCCCATGATTTGTTACAAGAATTGTTAGGAAGAGTGTTAAAGGGGGGGATTGGGCGACTTTATTTTGAACGCCAAGAAGCCAATTCATCTCGAATATTATGGAGTCAGGATGGCGTTTTACAATCCGTTGTTGCGGGGTTAGAAGATCAACAATTTCAGGGGGTAATTAATGAGTTGAAATTATTAGTCGAATTTCCTTTAATTCCCGTTGATAAGCCTCAACAAGTTGAGATTGAACGAGTTTATCAAAATACCCATCTATTATTGCGGTTAAGAGTTACTCCCGGAAGCTTAGGAGAAGAAGCTAACTTACAGGTTTTACGAGGGGCTGCTTTAAAGTTTTATCAAAAACAACAGTTATCCAAATTGAGTTTAGATGCTTTACGGCTAACGCAGCAACTTCAAAATAAACTCAGTGAACTTAGCACTCGCCTTGCTGTAACGCCTTTATCCTCAGAAAATTTACGGTTATTAAATCAACTTTTGAAAACAATGGTTCAACAATCAGAAGCGTTAATTCAAAAAGGTCAAGATTCAGATACCACTCCTTAGAGGGTTGAGGGTTGACGGTTAACAACCAACAGCCAACCGTCAGCTATCTGAAGATTAATCAAAAATTAAACCCAGTAGTCCTTTCGTGTAAATATAACTGAAACCAATTTGAATCCCAAAATCTGTTTCATCTCGAATATATCCCACACTAGCACGGCCTGTAATTAAGAAACTGTAAGAAATGGGAATATCAATTCCGGCTACGGCTGAAGGGCCAACGCTAAAGTCATTATTAAAGATATCTTTGTAGATAATTCCTGCTCCTACAAAGGGTGAAAACCGAACCGCATTTGTTTCACTTCTGACTGGAAAATCAGCCGTCAGATGAACTAAACTGGCGCTATCGCTTCCGATGATAATTCCACCCGAATGTAGGGAAAAGTTTTCTGAAAATCCGGTTTTGGAGAGGCTCATTAAACCTCCTCCTCCTAAACCTGAACCATCTCCTGTAATTCCAATATTTCCTCCGAGTCCAACATAATTATAGTTATTACTTAAGCGACGACCATTCGCATCAGCGGCTTTCCGGGGATCTTCGGGTTTCTCTTCTCTTGCTTCAGGTTGTTGAGTAACGGGTAAGGATTGATCTGAATTTTGAGCAATATTCCACTCAACTCGCTCCATCCAATTATTACTTAAATCGGCGGCTTGTGTGGAGGGAAATGTGGTTTTAGCTTCTGATAAAGTTTGCGGTTGCTGTTGAATAACTTCCTCGGAGTTATTATTAAGTTCTGTACTTTCAACTGCTAACTGTTCAGGATTTGAATCCGTTGTTTCTGAGAGCGTTTTAGACGCAATTTCTACTGAAGATCCAACAATATTTTGTAAGGAGGATGGAGAGGAAAGTTCTTGAGCTAAAAGTTCACCCCCATTTAGGGTGAGTGCTATCGCAGTTCCTATAAAAGCCGTTGTATGGAGATTGGGCATCGGTAATTGCACTCCTCAACCAATAATTATTTCAGGAAATTTAACATTATTATTATATATAGTTTTCAGAGATTATTCCAGATGAGAAACTGTCACAAGCTGCTTAAAAATCTATCTTTAGACAGATGTAAAAAATAAAAACTCTTATTTTGATTACCAATAAAATAGTATTAGTTTTAAACTGTGGAAAATCAAAACCAATTTAAGGTAACAACACTCTCAAAATTTGACCCGGATGGTCAACCTGAGCATCTGAGCATCCGGGTCAAGGAATTAACCGACAACAGCCAGTTCTTTCGGCCAACGACCGACAGCTTTACCAATTATAGACAGTTCTTGCATTAAATGGTCAAACCGATCTGGGGTTAGAGATTGAGGGCCATCGGACAAGGCTTTTGCTGGGTTGGGATGGACTTCGATCATTAAAGAATCGGTTCCGGCGGCAATGGAGGCCATCGCCATGGAGGGAACGTATTCTGCGACACCAATGCCATGACTGGGATCGATCATAATCGGGAGGTGAGTCAGCGATCGCAATACGGGAATCACGGATAAATCCAGAGTATTGCGGGTATATTGACGGTCAAAACCCCGAACGCCCCGTTCGCATAAAATCACATTTGGGTTTCCACCTGCGAGAATATATTCTGCGGCCATTAACCATTCTTCAATGGTGGCAGACATTCCCCGTTTTAGCAGAACAGGTTTATCTTGGGCTCCCACTTTTTTCAACAAAGAGAAGTTCTGCATATTGCGAGCGCCAATTTGAATAATATCGGCGACTTCTCCTAATTTTTCCAAATCTTCAGCATCCATTAACTCCGTAATAATACCGAGTCCGGTGGCTTCCCGTGCCGCTGCTAATAACCCTAGGGCGCTTTCACCGTGTCCTTGAAACGCATAAGGAGAGGTACGAGGTTTAAAGGCCCCACCCCGCAGAAATTTAGCACCAGCGGCTTTCACTCGTTTAGCGGTTTCAATAATCATCTCTTCGTTTTCCACTGAGCAAGGCCCAGCAACGACAACGAGGGGATGGTGTTCGCTAAAGGTAACATCTCCAGCCGGAGTTGGAACGGTAACTTCGCTGGCTTCTCCTTGACGATAGGTGCGGCTGACCCGTTTATAGGGTTTTTCGACCCGTAAGACATCCTCAATGAAAGGACTCATTTCCCGCAGTTGCAAGGGGTCAAGGTCTGCCGTTTCACCGACTAACCCAATCACCACTTTGTGTTTACCAACAATTTTTTCCGGTGATAATCCCCAACTGGTGTTGAGATCTGCATTTAAACGTTCAATTTCGGCTTCCGGTGTGCCGACTTTCATTACTATAATCATTTATCCTGGAATGATCGGTTGATCAAACTTAAAAAACTGGAATTGTTTCAGAAAATACAGGGACGTTAAACTAAATTTAGCGTATTACAATTCAACTTTGGACGTAAAGTTTTGAATTCTTAATTTTTCTGATTTTTTTGCCGTGCAGCTTTCCATCCGTCCTGCATTCGCCCTAAATTGAGTTTAAATTCTTGCCAGCCTAAAACACTTCCTGAGACGTCTTCATCCCAGGATGCTGACAAAACGCCATAGCTTAAACCCACGACACTTAACCCAAAAAAACCCATACTAATCATCACAACAATGCTATGGGGAAAGAGAAACAAGTCTTGGGTAATTACAAAATAACTCCCAATGAATGTTCCTAAGCCCATCAGCAAAGGTAGTCCCGCTAAAACGACCATTCGAGAGAGCATCCGTTGACTGACTTGCTCTGGAATTGCCGTTTCTTCACGAGTATAACGACGCTTAGTGTCTTTCGTTTTTTGGGGTTGAGGTTGGGAAGAGGAAGCAGTCGCCTTGACCTTTTGATCAGGTTTTGTCGATTTAGGGTCTGAAGCCGCCTTAACAGGAGGTTTTGAAGTCGCTTTATTATTTTTTTTGCGATTTTTCCTCGGTTCAAAGGCGGGACGTGCGGGAGGACGTTCAGAGGACATAGGTTTAAAAGATGGGTCTGGAAATGCAGGAGGAAAGCTAAGGTCACAGATTAAGGCTTCGGTTGTTACGCCAGTCGCAGAATTCTAACCCCGAATACCCAGACGTGCAATTAAGGCTTTATAGCGTTCTCTATCTTGACCTTGTAAGAAGCTTAACAGACGCTTGCGACGGCCAATCATCAGTAAAAGTCCACGCCGAGAGGAGTGATCTTTTTTATTGATTTTTAAGTGTTCGCTGAGTTTATTAATGCGTTCGGTCAGCATTGCCACTTGCACCTCACAGGAACCGGTATCGGTTTCATGGGTTTGGTGCTCGGACATGATTTCTTGTTTACGCTGCTGTGTGAGAGCCATAGTTGTTGAATCTCAAGTTAATCCGTAATTTGCCACAATCATTTAGAATACCATACTTTTGATCAGTTTTAATGGGTGTCAGGTGTTGCTGATGCTGGATGAGTTGAGTCAAGGCTATTTGCGTCTATTCACGTCTACGGGAATTTTGCAGGGGTGTGGCTTGCTCCGAAAATTCATCCCTCATCGCTGAAATTGCCTTCCCAACAGATGTCACAAAGGATTTATATTGCTTTCGAGCCCTGTGAGGTACAGTTTATCGTTGATCTAAACACTAGCCAGTAAGGATATTCGGGATTCACTACTTTCACAACCCTCCAACATAGGCTATCTTATATGCCACCCCAAATTAGCCGATTGAATTCGGCTTATATTTATCAAGTTTTGAACTCTTGAACTTGAAATAGAAGATCGATCCCCCCTCATTAGACAATTGGCAACAACTTGAACAAGACCTAAGAAACCAAATTCTGACCCAACCTGCTGAACTTGTCGAAACTAACCGTTATGGTCAAAAATATATAATTCGTGCAACACTTCGAGGTCAAAATAATGTTGAACTCAAGACCTTAACAATATGGATAGTTAACAACTATACAACCCGATTTGTAACTCTAGTGCCAGACAAAGGAGAAAATCAATGAAACAACAATATCCTCTATTTTCCCAAGTCGCCCTAACTGAAGATTTACCCGAATATCAACTCAAACGAGGCGATATTGCTACCATTGTTGAGTATTATCCAATGGATAATCAAGAAGATGGGTATAGTTTAGAAGGGTTTGATGTCCTGCATATTACCATTGAAGTTGCCGCCTCACAAATTATTCCGGTTAGTCAGTATTGGGAAGAAGCGATTTTAGACAAGTTACGTCAGCTATCCCAAACTAGACAGCGACAACTTGAATAATACCTGGAATTTCTATACCATAAAGAAAAAAATGAACCCCAAAATCCAACAGATTATACAAAAACTCAAAACCGAATTTGAGCAACTCTATCAAAACCGCTTATTTACCCTGATTTTATTCGGTTCACAAGCTAGAGGAGATGCAGATATGGGTTCAGAAAACGGGTTGAATCTCTAATTACAATTATTGAGTCACTTTCTAAGGAAGAACGGATTCTCCTTGAACAAAAATTATTTCTTGATCTCTCTTCCCCTTCCCCAGAAGAAATCGCACATTTAGCCGATTCAGAAGGGACATTTAACTTTCTTAATCATGAACCTGATCTATATACCTTAGAAGATGGAGAGGAAATTAAATGGTAGTAAAAAAAGAGATATTGTTATAGCTTTTCAACTATAATTGATTACAGACTTATTTCTTTATGTCCTTGTGTCTTCATGCTAATAATAATCCTAGCCCCAAACACACAAAGACACAAAAATCTTCAAGTCCCTTGACTTAACCAAGCGATCGCACTCCTGATCCATTCGTCAGAATTTGTTTGTTTAACTAAGCTAGAATCTTGACTAATCGCTTGTAACGCTTGCATGACTTCAGCACCAGTATAACCGAGGGCGAGTAAGGTCATTTCGACTTCTTCCTGAATGTGGGGGGCTATTCCAGAGGGAGCAGAAAGGAGTCCCGCTTGATTTCGCCATTCCGAGAGTTTGGTTTTCAGTTCCAGGGCGATGCGTTCTGCGGTTTTGTTTCCGACGCCTGGGGTTTTAGCTAAAACGCGAGTATTACCCCCAACAATGGCTTGAATGAGATCTTGAAGTCCCAGAGTATCCAGAAGGGCGATGGCCAGTTGAGTTCCAATCCCGCTAACGCTAATTAATTGGCGAAATAAATCTCGTTCAGCCATACTAGAAAAACCATACAAAACCATTTGATCTTCTCGAACTTGTAGGTGAGTGAAGATTTGTGTGGTCTCGCCCAAGGGGGGTAATTCCATTCTCATACGAGGTAAAATTTGCAGTTCGTATCCGACGTTATTAACCTCCAGTAATAACGTAACTCGATTTCCATTTCCTTTCTGAATATCTGCGATGATCCCTGTGAGAGAGCCAATCATATAAAATAATAAAATAATGCCGATGAACTAAACATTTTTAGCTGAAAATTCAGTTAAAATTAGAGGCAGATTCAAGATCTGGATGTTGATTGGGTTCAAGCTTGACTCCGTAATAGGAATTAGAAGTTGAGCCGTTGTCCAAATCAAGTATTCTCTATTCTAAGGGCATTGACCCGATGAATTCAGTGTAAGGGTGTATTATACATTATTCTCACTCATTATGCTGTTTTCAGATGTCAAAAAGATTACTGAAAAGATGGGTAAATCAAATTGCTAGAGGTGTTCCTCTGCGAGCAATTCTTGTCGTTCCTTTTGTTCTACAAACCTTTATTGCAGTGGGTTTAACAGGATGGTTATCCCTGCGAAATGGTCAAGAAGCCGTTAATGAAGTCGCAACTCAACTTCGCCAGGAAATTAGTAATAAAATAGAACAACATCTTGATTATTATCTTCAATTTCCTACTCTGATTAATAAAATTAATTCCGAAGCCATTTATTACCCTCGTTTTAATATTAATGAACCTGCTCTCATTGAAGAACATTTATTGAATTATCTTCAATTATTTCCCAACGTTAATTCAATCTTATTCGCTTCCGAGGAAAAAGTATTTATAGAAGCCAGAAAGCTATCTGATCAGCAGATCGTTCTCTTTAGTTCAAGCTCAGATACTAATTTTTCTTTATTTTACTATAACTTGGATTCTAAGTGGAATAAAATCAAGAGTTATAAAATGATAGATAATCTTGATCCCCGTCAAGAATTATGGTACAAAAATATTATTAATGGAAAAGGTAAAACCGTTTGGAGTCAAGTTTCTGAAGATTTAGAGTTTGAGGATCAATTAGCAATCATACAAGGAATTGCCCTTTATGATGAGAACCAAAATCTATTAGGAATTACAGGGGTTAAAATTTCTTTAAATCATATTAATCACTTTTTACAAAATTTAAAAATTGGTCAATCAGGACAGACTTTTATTTTAGATCAAAGTGGAAAATTAATTGCAAGTTCTATTCCTGACAAAAATGCTTTATTTCAGTCTCCAAATTCTGTAAGTTATCAACAGGATTTAATTCAATCGACAATGCGATTTTTATTTAATAACTTTAGAGATTTCCACAAGATTAAAACCACTCAAAATCTGAATTTTAAATTAAATGGAGAACAACAATTTGTTCAGGTTGTCCCTTTTAATGATTCCTCTGGACTGCAATGGTTAATCGTCGTGGTCATTCCTGAATCAGATTTTATGGATAAAATCTATGAAAATACTCGAATTACGATTTTACTCTGTATTACAGCTTTATTTGTTGCCATTTTATTGGGTTCAATTACGTCTCGTTGGGTAACCCAATCAATTCAATCTATGAGTCAAGCCGCTTCAGCAATTTCTCAAGGGGACTGGAATAAAATTGTTATCGGAAGAACCAAGGAATTATTTAATTTAGCTCAACTTTTTAATACAATGGCGAAGCAATTACAGCTTTCTTTTGCTGCGTTAAAACAAAGAGAAGCGAATCTAACTGAAGCTCAAAAATTAGCTCATATTGGAAGTTGGGAATGGGATTTAAGAACCCACAATTTTACTTGTTCTGATGAGTTATTAAGAATTTTAGGACAAGAAGATAATGATTTAACATTTCATCACTATTATCAACTCATTCATCCTGATGATCAATACACCTATCAAGAGATGATTCATCAAGCCATTGAAGAAGGATATAGCTTTGAATTAGATTATCGGATGATGAGGATAGATGGGTCGATTCGATATGTCTATGGAAAAGGTCAACCAACCGTTAATTCCCAAGGAAAAACAATTCGATTGTTGGGAACAGTTATGGATATTAGCGAACGAAAATTAGCAGAAAAAGCACTCAAAAATTCGGAAGCGGAATTAAAACAAAAAACCCAGCAACTTGAACAAACCTTAGAAGAACTTCAAAAAACCCAAGCGCATTTGATTCAAAGTGAAAAAATGTCAAGTTTAGGTCAGTTAGTGGCTGGAATTGCCCATGAAATTAATAATCCGGTGAGTTTTATTTATGGTAATATTATTTTTGCTAAAGAATATGCCGAAAATTTAATTGAATTGATTGAGATTTATAAACACAGTTATCAACCCAACCCAGAAGTAATTGAAAAAACTGAAGCCATTGATTTAGAGTATTTATTACAGGATTTTCCTAAATTAATTGATTCTATGAAAATGGGTGCAGATCGAATTCAGTGTATTGTTAAATCCTTAAGAAATTTTTCTCGTTTAGATGAATCACCGATTAAAAATATTGATATTCATGAAGGTTTAGAAAACACGTTATTGATTTTGCAAAGTCGCCTAAAAAATTCGGTTGAGAAAGCTCCCATTGAAATTATTAAAGATTATGGTAATCTTCCGAAAGTGGAATGTTATGCTGGGTTATTAAATCAAGTTTTTATGAATATTTTAGTTAATGCCATTGATGCAACGGAAGAATATAATAGCCACCGTTCAGAATTAGAACTTCAGGAACACCCCTCATGGATTAAAATTAAAACGGAATTTATTCAAGGTCAACCTTTAGCTTCTTCAGGATTATATTCTCGATTTAACCGCTTTCAAAGGGTAGCTGAGGATAGTATTAGAATTAGAATTAAAGATAATGGCCCCGGAATTTGTGAATCCACTCAAAAACGGCTTTTTGATCCCTTCTTTACAACAAAACCGTTAGGAAAAGGAACGGGATTAGGATTATCCATTAGTTATCAAATTATTACGGAAAAACATCGAGGTCAATTACAATGTTTATCGGAAACAGGAGTGGGAACAGAATTTATGATTACAATTCCTGTGTCTCAAAGTCACGCTTAATAGTATCAAATAGATAGCCGTTTTCTATTAATGCGGTTGGGCGCTGGATCAAAGTCCTGAAATCCTGTATAATTTGGGGGTAAGTCTAGCGTTTAGTATTATTATCGTCCTATTGATTTTGAAAATTATTGATCGTAGAATTAAACTTCAAAAATAGGTTAATCTAAAGCCAGATTCATAAAAATTTTGAGGAGATAAATTCATGGGAAAACAATCTAAACTCAAACAAAAACGACAAGATTTAAAAAACAATCCTCCTGAAGTCTTAGCCGTTAACGAGGATCTTAATCCGACTCATTTTGTAGAGACAATGGAAAAACAAGGTTATCAGTTAAAAACCTCCAATTCCTGTCCCAATCTTCCTGAAAAACAGGATGGAAAGCCTCAACTTTAATCTAGGATGAGCTTAACCTAGTCATAATACCTAAATTTTTAATGGACAGATATAGCAATCCGTGTAGGATTTATGAAAAAGTTCTGTAGGGGTGATGTCCCTCCAAACCTAGGCGCAAAGAGGGTTTGGAAACCAAACCCCTACAATAAAATATTACAACCTATTGGGGATTGCTATATAGGGATTTATGATAGCTAAAGCCCCTCCTAACTTGATGAGAATTAGGGGTAAACATCAAAATCAAAAGCGATCAAATCATCTAAATAATTTAAGACCATTGCTTTAACTTTCTCATGTTCAGGATGGGGTAAATAAGCATCTCGATGGTCGGCTGTTTCAAAGGTCATAATAAATCCATGAGTGTAGCCTTGATTTAATCCTTCAGGACTAGAATAGGAGCCACCATTAAACTCAATTATCCCCGGAATTAAGTTTTTAAGTTCAGCTAAATGAGTAAATATCTGATCAATTTGATCGGGACTAACTTCGGGTTTAAACTTGAGCAAAACGAGATGTTGAATCATGATTAAATGTCCTTTAATTTGCCTATAGATTGTCCGGCTAACCATCCGGTTGTCCAAGCACTTTGAAAGTTAAATCCTCCGGTAATTCCATCAATATCTAACACTTCTCCGGCTAAATATAACCCTGGACAACAACGACTTTCCATCGTTTTAAAGTCAACTTCTTTTAAGTTTACACCGCCACAGGTAACAAATTCTTCTTTAAACACACCTTTTCCTGTAATCTTATAGCTTCCTTGGGTTAATTCTTGAATCAGTTGATTTAAAGATTTATTAGAAATTTCAGACCAGCGTTTTTCTTCATCAATACCAATATAATTAACTAATTGTTTCCACAAACGACGGGGTAAATCAACAGGACAATTTGCAGCAATTAACCGCTTAGGAAATTCAGATTTTAAACCTAATAATTGCTCTTTTAATTGTTCGGGATGTTCCTGGGGTAGCCAATTAATTTGTAGCGGAGATTTATAACCACAATCATATAAAACCCGTGCCCCCCAAGCTGATAATTTTAAGATTGCTGGCCCACTTAATCCCCAGTGGGTAATTAATAACGGCCCCGTTTGTTCTAGTTTCGCTTGAGGCAATTTAACCCGCACTGAACTAACGGAAACTCCGGCTAAATCTTGCAGCCTTTGATCTTTAATATTAAAGGTAAATAAAGAAGGAACGGGAGGAATAATTGTATGTCCTAAAGCTTGGGCAAAGCGATAACCAGAGGGGTTATTTCCCGTTGCTAATAAGAGGCGATCGCTTTCTAAAATTTCTCCGGTTTTCAGTTGAATTTTAAAGGGATAAGTGTTAGAATTATGATGAGAAATAGCAGTAACAGGAACTTGAGTTTTAATCCTAACGCCTGCCTGTTCTGCAACCCGCATTAAACAATTAACAATTGTAGCAGAATCATCCGTTGTCGGAAACATTCGCCCATCAGATTCTGTTTTTAATTGCACCCCCTGACGAGTAAACCATTCAACAGTATTTTTAGCTTGAAATCGACTAAAAGCCCCCCGTAATGCTTTACTTCCTCTGGGGTAATTCTGCACAAATTGAGTCGGTTCAAAACAAGCATGGGTGACATTACAGCGCCCCCCTCCAGAAATTCTAACTTTGGCAAGGGGTTGCTGTCCGGCTTCTAGCAAAATGACTTGAGTATGGGGGTGGTAAGTTGCACAAGTAATGGCGCCAAAAAAACCAGCCGCCCCGCCGCCAATTACAATCACTTTTACCGGATGTAAACTAGACAAATTAATCCTCTATTCTTCTATTACTTCAAAATCTTTTTTTTCAGCTTGGCAAAGCGGACAAATCCAATCTTCGGGGATCTCTTCAAACGGTGTATCTGGATCAATACCGCCATCTGGATCACCGTATCCGGGATCGTAGGTATAGCCACAGACTGTACAAACATACTTTTTCATGGTTAAATTTGTCCATAAATTGCTGATCAATATCGTACATTTTTTGTAACTCTATTCGAGTTTATTTATGCAAAGTTTTGTAAACTTTAATTACCATGAAACATCCTTTCCATTTTAAACTGCAATTGGCTCCCTTTTTTCCCTATTTACATCCGCTTTTAACCCCAACTTTTCCCCGTTGTTTATGGACGGGGGATTTATCTCAACCTGAAATTTGCTTAACCTTTGATGATGGGCCCCATCCAGACTATACTTTAGAATTATTAAAAGTTTTAGATTCCTATCAGATTCCAGCCAGTTTTTTTTGGTTAGGACAATCGGTAGAGCGCTATCCTAAAATTGCCCAAGCGGTTTATCAACGCGGTCATTGGATTGGATTACATGGTTATCAACATCAATCCTTCCCTTTCTTAACAGAAATAGAATTAAAAAATAGCTTAGAAAAAACCCAAGATGCTATTTTAAAAGCCTGTGGTCTTGAGCCTGAATTGGTCTTAGATGTTCGTCCTCCCAACGGATTATTTTTACCGCAAACATTGACTTTATTAACAAGCTGGGGATATCGTCCGGTGATGTGGAGTGTTGTACCCGAAGATTGGGTGCATCCTGGGGTTGATGTGGTGACTCATCGCGTGATCAAACAAACCCGAAATGGGTCAATTATTGTCCTCCATGATGGGGATTACGGGGGAAAAGATGTCGCAAAAACGGCTGAAAAAATTATTCCTAAATTGTTAGAACAAAACTATCGATTTGTAACAATTCCTAAATTTTGGCAGTCAGCAAAACCAGTGATATGATCAGCAATGTTAGTGTTTTAATTTCAGTTCACCCAATGATATCATGGTGCTAAAACCGGAAACCGATCTTACAACAGGTCAACTTCGCTTAGTTGGAGATAATACCCCCGAAGATGTGAGATTCTTCCCTGGAGAATTAGCAGTATTTCCATTAGGTGCTTTTTTATTAGGAGGAGATGATACCGTTCGAGGGTCATCTGATCCTGAACGAATTTATGGAAATAGAGATAATGATCTTTTATTTGGAGAAGGGGGAAATGATACCCTTTTTGGAGGTCAGGGAAACGATCAAATTTTAGGAAATCTGGGTAATGATCTCCTATTTGGAGAAGATGGAAATGATCAATTTTTTGGGTTTGTAAATCCAGATAATCCTTCTCAATTAGCAGGTCTTGAAGGAGATGATACCATTTATGCGGGGTCAGGAGATGATCAAATTCGAGAGAATGAAGGCAAGGATTTAATATTCGGAGGTCAAGGCGATGATGAATTAAGAGCGGGGTTAGAAAATGATATCATTGAAGGTAATGACGGTAATGATTTTATTGGAGGAGAAGATGGGGATGATACAGTTTCTGGAGGGAATGGAAATGATCAGGTTCGAGGGGATGCGGGAAATGATTTAGTGACAGGAAATACTGGAGATGATCAGCTATCGGGGGGAACAGAAAATGATACTTTATTTGGGGGTCAAGGGAATGATCAATTGACCGGAGATGCAGGAGATGATCGCCTGTCTGGGGATGAAGGAATTGATACTTTAATGGGTGGAGATGGCAAAGATATTTTTGTTATAGAGAGTAGTCAATTAGGTAATAACCCGGAATCATCGGAAATAATTGTAGATTATAAACCCGGAGAAGATATTATTTTTTTAACGGGGGATTTAGGATTTGAAGATTTAACTCCTAAACCTGACCCTCGAACGGAAAATAGCACTATTTTAGAAGCAAAATCTGGAGGAATTGTTGCGGTATTACAAGGTATTAAACCGGATCAAATTAATCGATCTAACTTTATTATTCCTGGAGTTGTAGAATTTAGTTCTAATGAATTTGCGGTTAATGAAAATGGGACAGCGATCACTCCCGTTACTGTTGTTAGAAATAGTGGAAATGATGGAGAAATTAGCGTCACCGTTGTTCCGGTTCGTACTCCCTTAACACCCCCTGATCATCAAATTAATACAAATCCCATTGTTGTTAAGTTTGGAAATGGAGATAATACCCCCAAAATTATTACGATTCCCATTGCTAATAATACTGTTCCTAATTATGCAGCCAATGTTCGTTTAACCTTAGAAAATCCCACAAATTTTGCTCAACTGGGAACCCCTAATCAAGCTTTGTTAAACATTATTGATGATGAAATTCCCCCTGCTTCTGTAGGAACTTTAATCAATCCCATTCCTGAAACCTCTGCTGAATTTGGTTCGGCTTTATCCAGAGTTAGTAATAATTTTGCGGTAGTCGGTGCACCGGGTCAAACTAATAATCAAGGAATTGCTTATTTATTTGATCTGACGACTCAACAACCCACATTAACCTTTCGTAACCCTTCCCCCAGCGCTGGTAATTCATTTTTGGGTCAATCTGTTACGACAACATTAGAAGATAATGTCATTATTGGCGCTCCTCAAGATAATAGTTTAGCACCCAATTCAGGGGCGGTTTATGCCTTTAGTACCGCCACAGGAACGCCCTATTTAGCCTTAAATAATCCGACCCCAGATGTCTTTGATTTATTTGGCTATTCCGTTGCCACTATCGGTAATAATATTATAGTCGGAGCACCCAATGATTCCACATTAGTCCCCGGAGGAGGAACAGTTTATTTATTTCAGGGAAATACGGGTCAATTATTACAAACTTTTTTCAATCCTAACCCTCAACCGAATGACTTTTTTGGAGCTTCTGTTGCTGCGGTGGGTGGAGATAGAATATTAATTGGCGCACCTGCTAGTTTAACACCAGGAGGAGGTCAGCAACCCGGTGAAGCTTATATTTTTGATAGTGTTACCGGACAACTTTTACAAACCTTTAGAAATCCTAATCTAGGGTTAGATAATTTTGGTTATTCCGTCGCTTGGTCGGGAATTGGTCGAGATATTTTAATCGGTGCACCTGGAGATGACTCAGGAGGAATTAATACCGGAACAACGTTTTTATTGGATGGTATAACAGGGGCGGTTTTACAAACCTATAATGCGCCTCAAATAGAGGATAATAATCAATTTGGTCAAGCTTTATCCTTAATCGGAAATGATGTTTTAATCGGTTCCCCAGGTTATGGATTAGCAAATTTAGGAGGAACATTCCGCTATGAATTAAGAACCGGAAATTTACTCCAAACTTATTTAAGTCCCGTTACGGATAATTCCGATACAGACTTGAATTTTGGAGCATCTGTTACCAGTGTTGGTAATCTTATATTGGTGGGTGTTCCGGGTTTGGATACAACCTTGGCGAGTGTCGGTGCTGTTTATCAATTTGTTTAAATTAGGAGTAATATGAACAGAAAATTTTACCTTCCCCAGCTTAAATTATTTATTGTTGTTGTTTTAGGAGTCATCTTAACTCATAAATCTTTACCCTTAGTTTATCCCGTTTTAGCCCAAAATCCTAAAACCTTTGAGGATATAAAAGGTCATTGGGCGCAAAACTGTATTGAAGAATTAGCTCAAAAAAATATTGTTAAAGGCTATTATGAAGATGATACTTTCCGCCCTGACGAACCCGTAAATCGAGCAGAATTTGCTGCGATTATCAGTCAAGCTTTTCCTAAAATTCCTAAAACTGAAAAAGCCATTGATTTTGTGGATGTTCCTACGGATTATTGGGCTTATAAAGCCATCCAAAATGTTAATCAAAGAGGGTTTATGTCAGGATATTTAGGCAGTATTTTTAATCCGTTATTAAATATCCCTAGAGTACAAGCCTTAGTCGCCTTAGTTAATGGTTTAGATTATAAACCCAGTCAAGTTTCCTCTCAACAATTAACCCAAATATTTGAGGATGGGTCAGATATTCCTGAATATGCAAAAAAAGCGATCGCAACAGCAACAGAAAATTGGTTAGTCGTTAATTATCCCAATGTTCGACGATTAAACCCCAATAAACCTGCGACTCGTGCAGAAGTTGCGACTTTCGTTTGTCAAGCCATTTCCGCAGATCAAAAACAAGCTTTAGTTCCCACTCAATATATTGCTAGAGTAGCAATTTCTGAACCTTCACAAGCCCAGTCAGAACCCAAACCCAAACCATCAACCCCTGCGGTTACAATGCAACCCCAAACAACCCCTCCCATTGAATCCAGACCGGAATCCTATCCCGAAATTAAGGATTTAAAGGTGCAAAAAATAGCAAAATTAGGGGATATTAAAGCTGAATTATTAGCAGATTCCGAGAGTACAATTCAGTTAATGCAAATTAAAATTAGCCGAAAAGGAGATTTAGTTTCTGAAGATGTTGTGTCAATGGCAACTTTAGCAGCACCGGGGGTTAAAACCGTTAAAACGGGGAGAGTCCTTGATTTTAAAGTGTTAGATTTAGATAATGATAAAGAACCTGAAATTTTAGTAGATTTATTAATTGATGAGGATAACAATCGTAAAAGTTACTCTTCGGTTATTTATCGATATAGCCCCATAAAAAAAGAATATAGAGATGTGCAACAAAAATGGGGTTTAACGTCCTATCGACTGAATACAGAGAACCTAGAAACCCCGATTTTGATTCATTATGATCAACGATTTAGCAAAGAATTTCAAGTCTATACTCCTGAACAATTACCTTTACAGATTTTTCAATATCAGTTTGGAGAATTTCAAGATGTCACCCAACAATATTCTGAATTCCTCGAAGAACATAACGCTGTTTTATTGCAAGAAATTAATAAACGTCGTCGCCTCAAACAAGATTTAAAAGCAGTTTTAGCTGCTTATTTAGCGCAACAGTATTTACTCGGTCAAGCAGACGCAGGCTGGAAAACTATTGAGGAAATGTATCAAACCCCCGATAGAAACCAATTTTTTACTGAACTTCGCCAATGGTTGAAAAAGACAGGATACATGGAATAAAACTTCATAAATACATTGACTCAGATATTCTATAATAAGAAAAATGCAATCAATTTAGGATGAGCAATGGCTGTACAGTATATCCTCAGTGATTATGTTGAACAGGCAATGGCTGAAGCAGTTTATGACAAACTGGAAGATCAGAGTTTTGTTGGAAAAATCCCTATTTGTAAAGGAGTTATTGCTTTTGGTTCAACCTTAAAACAATGTGAACAAGAATTGCGTTCAACTTTAGAAGATTGGATTTTATTGGGGATCAAATTGGGGCATCCATTACCCATTATTAATAATATTGATTTGAATCAGGAGCCTCAACTTGAGCCGATGGAAACCTTCTAAACGACGGGAGTTTATTCAGAAATTACAGAAGCTTGGCTTTTCTGGCCCTTTTTCAGGAAGTAAACATCAGTTTATGATTTATGAAAACCATCGTCTTACTGTTCCCTCTAATGATGAATATTCTGTTCCTCAGTTGCGAATTATGATTCGAGAGGTTGAAGATATTTTAGGCCAGCAAATTACCCTAAAAAAATGGGATAGCCTGTAACTTTTTCTGATCTCATTCTATTTTATGATAAATTAATCCCTTGTTTTCAATCATTTTCAAACCATGATTAACGCCAAACTCAAACCAGACTGGGCAGGAGAAGATTTTCTGTCTAAAATTGTTAACGTTTTAATCCAAACCAAACCGCTTTACAGTTTAATGAAACTTCAAGCGAGACAAGTTTTAATTAAAACCGCCGAAAAAAATGGGGTTCAGTGGCGGAAAACTTGTCAAGAATTAGACACATCAGGAGCAAAAGAACTGTTAAAAAGTGTCACAAATCCTAATATTAAATATCCCGATTATTATCAAGTTCCCTTTCATGCTTATGATGAAGGAAATCTATGCTGGTTAGCCGCTTATGAAGCTGAACCTGCAACAAAAGCAATGGGGTTACGAGTCTGGCCAAAGGAACAAATTACCTGGGAAACCGCAGAACATCGGTTACGGTCTAGCTTCCATGAAATCCTAGGCAAATATTGTCCTGAAAAGGTGGAAAATGTGTTAGATATTGGTTGTTCTGTGGGGATGTCAACTCTGCCATTACATCGTTATTTAGTACAGAAATATGGTGATAATATTAGAACAGTGGGGTTAGATTTATCCCCTTATATGTTAGCAGTTGCAAAAGTTCGAGATCAACAGGGAGAAATTGCCGAATGGAGACAGGAACTCGCTGAAAATACGAGTTTCCCCGATAATAGTTTTGATATTGTTACCCTGCAATTTCTATTACATGAACTCCCGAATAAACCCAGTCGAGATATTTTTCAAGAAGCACTCAGAATTTTACGTCCGGGGGGGTGTTTAGCCATTGTCGATAATAATCCGAAATCAGAAGTGATTCAAAATTTACCACCAGCGTTATTTATTCTGATGAAAAGTACCGAACCCTGGAGTGATGAATATTACACTTTTGATGTAGAAAATACCTTAAAAGAGGTTGGGTTTGATTATAAAATAACAGTTCCCAGTGACCCTCGCCATCGGACAATTATTGCTATAAAACCCTAACCCCGTTGTTGCACTTTAGTGCCATCTTAATTTTAAGATCCTAGTTGTTGCACTTTAGTGCCATCTTAATTTTAAAATGATAGTAGATGGTGCGTGCGCGTTGCTTACGCACCCTACAAATTATAGTTAGGATAATGCGATCGCTTCCAGAAACCGGGTTTCTAAAACCATCTGGATTTGATAGAATTAATCTCAAGGAGAAACCCGGTTTCTTGAGTCTTGGCGATCGCCCTAATGGAATTTTTTCTGATAGTAAGAGTGTTGGTGATTTTCAAACATAGAGGAAACCATCACAGCGCCGATGACACCGCCCAAAATTCCTCCAACAGTCGCTCCAACAGGGCCACCAACAGCAGAACCAGCCCAAGCCCCTAGTTTAATCGGCCCGAAAAATGCAGTTTGAACCGCAGCCGTATGAGGATCTTGATGTACGAGATGATGTTGCATAATATGTTTCTCCTGAATTTATAGCTCTGTGTAGTAGCAAAAACTTGAGGTGATGATGCTTTTATAGCCTCTACGATAATTCGTTTATTTTTAGCTATAAAGCATCATATTAAATAGGTAAAATCAATCGGAAAGTCAGTCGGTTTAAACAACAGTAAACCTACTGTTTTCCACCCCCTAAAGCACTTGCAATTCCCGCAGCAATGGCAGCACCAGGAGCAAAACCCGTCACTGTACAAACAAGAGCAGCACCCACAATACCCCATTTTGTTACTATTACCCACGTCGGTTGATGAACGTGAATATGGGGATGGGGATAGTGCCGGTGGTGATGACCGTGACAGTGGTTTAATCCATGAGTTGGACAATAGTTAAAGTTACCAGACATGGGGATTCCTCCGTTGATTGTATTAATAACTTTGACCTACGAATCTATATTTTCGAGGCACTTTTAATCTAGCGTTCTTAACTTGAAATAGCAAGTTTAAAGCATCTGTTTTTGTCGATTTTTGTCGATGTCGATTTTTGTCGGTTTTTGTAATTATCCTTGATACTTGAAAAGCTAAATGCTATAAAAAGAATAACAATTTAATTCTCGGACAGATGGGAACACAGAAACCGGGTTTCTGAACAAATCTTGAAGGGATACAATCAATCTCCAAGAGAAACCCGGTTTCTTGATTATGTGCGATCGCTCCCAGAAACCGGGTTTCTGAACAAATCTTAAAGGGATACAATCAATCTCCAAGAGAAACCCGGTTTCTCTGAGGTTATCTGCTACGGTTAATGGGTATTTACAAAGGAATTGAAAACAATGAAAACGTTAACGCAATTGTATGATGAATATGAAGGCGATTTTATTGATGGGATGGTTAATCGCTTTAAGTTTTCGGGGAAACAAGAAGTAGTTTTTCGCAAACGCTTTATTAAAGATAATGATGGCTGCCTTCATCAGAAACTTGCTGATAAATTGACAAAATATTTAATTGATCAGGAAAAACAAGATCCAGGTCAAATTTTTCGGCAAACCTTAGCTGCAATTTGTGATAAACTTGAAGAAATCGGATGTCCAGCCAGTAAAGGTGCGGAGCGCTGGAAAAATTGCCGATGCTGGTTACGGGAGGTTATGTTTCCGCAATGGGCAAAAGAACAGGGTTTAATCAAACCGAAATCCATTGATGAATGTTGGCAGGAATTAAAGGAAAAAGTTGCTCATCCAAAAGGATTAACCGTCGAAATACCCGCTTTAGGAAATATGGGGGCTAGACCCAACCGCAAACGCCACGAAATTCCGGTTAATAGCAATTTAATTTATCGGGTTGATTTTCCGAAACTAGGGCATTTAATGTTATTTGAACGGGAACCGAACGGAACCATTGTTTGTTTGTGTCCTTCCGAGTTTGCCCCAGAGTCCGAGTATCCGGGGAAAGAGACGAAGTTACCCCATCCCAACTCCGAATATCAATATTTTGGCTCCGATGAGCTAGGCTGGGAACAACTGGTTGCGGTGATTACGCCTGAGTTACCCCCGTTGCAGTGGTTGGAGGATAGCCGCCAAGAAGCGTTAGAACTGAGTCCAGACCATTTAGCAGAAGTGTTGGACTATTTGCAGCAGCAACCTAACGCTGATGTGTTATATACGGAATATTTAGTGATTGCTAAGGCATAAAACAGTAATTTGCTTTTTGCTCAGTGAACTGGCTTTATCAGCGAAACATGATGCAACAAGATGTCTTTTATGACTTATGAAGAATACTAGAGGGTGAAAAGGAATTTACACAATATGAATGATGAACAAATTGCACTCTATACTCAGTTAATTAAGGCAGTTAAGGATTCTCCACTTGGTGAGGAATGGCAAATTTTAAATCAATTTCCTCATTTAATTGATGAAAATTTGATTATCATAATGAAACAAGCTATTGTTGTTTTAGCAAACCGAGGAGAACGAGACGCAGCAGATCGTTTTGTTAAGTTAGTTATTCAACTGAAGGATAAATTATCTCAATCCGATCCAGTTGCTCAGTCAAACAAACAACAAAATACTTGGGAACAGCTAAATCAACAATTTAAACAGCTTTGTAACGAAGGCAAATCTAATGAAGCGATAGAGATTGCTGAAGAAAGCTTAACTTTAGCTCAATCCCTTTACCCAGGTGATCACCGTCGTATGGCAACCAGTCTAAATAACTTGGCAATAGTCTACGACAACCAAGGATATTATGAGAAAGCCGAACCCCTCTACCAACAGGCATTAGAGATGACACAACGCCTATTTAAGGGCGATCATCCTTATGTAGCAACCAGTCTGAATAACTTAGCACATCTCCATAACTCCCAAGGACGCCACGAAAAAGCCGAACTCCTCTATCAACAGGCATTAGAGATGTGGCAACGCCTATTTCAGGGCGACCATCCTGATGTGGCACTCAGTCTGAATAACTTGGCAGAACTCTACAAGTCCCAAGGACGCTACTCAGAAGCGGAACCCCTCCACCTACAGGCATTAGAGATGAGAAAACGCCTATTTAAGGGCGACCATCCTGATGTGGCAGGCAGTCTGAATAACTTGGCATCTCTGTACAACTCCCAAGGACGCGACGAGAAAGCCGAACCTCTCTACCTAGAAGCATTAGAGATGTGGCAACGCCTATTTCAGGGCGACCATCCCCATGTGGCAAGCAGTCTGAATAACTTGGCAACACTCTACGACTCCCAAGGACGCTACTCGGAAGCCGAACCCCTCTGCCAACAGGCATT